>CASERW010000001.1 GCA_949290445.1 Aeriscardovia aeriphila
GTTCCCAACTGCCCTAAACCGGAACTCATCGTCAGAGATTCCAAAGCTGACTTCGCAAAGCCATACAGCTCATTGACATTAAGCAAAATATTCTTCTGCTTGATCTGACGCAACAACTGCTTAATCAAATACTGCTGACGCGCAGTGCGGCCAATATCGGAACCATCGCCGATACCGTGGCGAATACGAGCAAACATCGTGCCGGAGGTTCCATCCAAATGGTCCAAGCCCTTGTTCAAACGCAAACCGGTGTACTCATCATTCACGTTCTCGGCAATGCACACGTCCACACCGCCGATCGCATCGATCATCTTCTTCATACCGGCGAAGTCAACGACGATGAACTGGTCGAGGTGAATTCCCGTAAGCGACTCCACAGCAGCCATAGCGCAGGTTGCTGCGCCCGAGAGACCATCCATGTTGTAACCGTACGCGAAAATGGAATTGAACATCACGTTGTAGCGCGCAGGAATCGTGCCTTTGCTGGTAGTGCAGGCAGGAACATCGACCAAAGTATCGCGCGGGATAGAAACGAGATTCACATACGAGCGGTCTGCGGAAATCTGAGCGATCATAGTCGTATCGGCGTTATGCTCGCCGCCTTCCGTCTCGTTACCCAGAGCGGAATTCTCTGCGCCATCGCGCGAATCCTGACCCATCACCAGCAGATTGATCGGCTTGCCGGAGTTCGGGTCCAGAATCTGGGTTTCTGCTTTCTTCGTCTTTTGGGAAGTGATGACGACGGAGTGGGATGTGATCGTGCTGTTAATCTCGGAATATACTGCAGCACCAGCAGTGGCGACGAAAGCGAAAAGGGCGATGAACAGGCACAAAATTGCTCGCAACACCAGGCGTCGATTGGTGAAAACTGTCGCATGCAGGGGTTGATTAGAGGGGGTGTGGGCCAAGTTGGGAATTGCTCGCCCCGGCCTCGGAGCACCGTGTTTACTGTTTGCCATATGCCCCGTCTTTCGTCTCAAAGCGTACAAAACAATATTTACAGTCTAGTCCACTCTCAAACTTTTGCACATTCGTGCTGATTTCTCGCTACAGTGGGACGTGTGGGAAAGAATACGGTGAGCAATACGACAGAAGAAGCCCATTTGACGCTGCGAGGAGATGATGTACCAATGAAGAGTTCAGTCACGCAGCACGATGCCTCCTCAACTGACAATTTGCAACATCTGCACACCCCTGCCACGGCTGCCGCGCGCAATTCGGCCTCATCGCAGGCCTCATCGCAGGCTGCCACCGCGGGCTCCACTACAAAGGAAGCTCAGCCGGCCACTCTTGCCAGCATCACCCGAGACGTGAGGGAGATAGCCCATCTTGCCCGGCGCATTATGAGCGGACCGGTGAGAAGCCTGAGCGAAACCATGACCTCGGTGACGGCTGTCAATGCCAAAGGCGCTGGCCCCATTGTCGTTTCGGATGTGTGCGCGATTATCACCGTCGAGCGTGACGCCCGCTTCTTCAAACAGACGCTGGAATCCATCCTTTCTCAGTCTGTCTTGCCTTCCCAGATTGTCATTGCGTGCCAAACAGGGGAGAGCCTCACATCGCTCGCCGCTTATCGACCAGCACGAGCTCAAGCCCAAGTCGGTGCTCAAGCCCAAGTCGGTGCTCAAGCCCAAGCCCAAGCCGACGCCAGCCCTCAAGCTCAAGCCGACTCCTCCATCGCTACTGCCACCGCGGACTATATCTCCGTCGGCCCTGTTCAAATCACTGTTCTTCCTCTCGAAGGCGCCAAGAGCTTCGGCGACGCCATTTCCCAAGTGTTGCGCGCCCAAGTTGTCGACCCTTCCATCGCCCGCCTCTGGCTACTGCACGACGACTCGCGAGCAGCGGACAGCACCACTCTGTTTCGCATGGTCACCGCCGACGCCAAGCAGCCCGGCGTTCAACTGTGGGGTGCTAAACAGCTGGACTGGAAGGGTGAAACCCTCCACGACGTGGGCTCCTTCACTGACCGCTGGAATAGGCGTGCCAGCCTCGTCGTCGACGGGGAAGAAGACCAAGGCCAGTATGATCGCCGCTTGAACGTGTACAGTGTTTCCCTCGCCGGCGCGCTGGTCCACCTCACTGCGTGGAATAAGGTGCACGGCACAAGCCCGTGGTATGGCTTCGACGAGTCAGTAGACCTTTCTCGCCGCATGTGGCGTGCCGGCTTCCAAGTCGGCGTTGTTCCTCAGGCTCGCATCGCTCACCGTCGTGCCCGTTTTGAAGGTATTCGTAGCCTTCGTGGCCAGGCTCTGACGCACCCTCGCTCGAGCGCGTGGCAGCAGGTGGTTGCTCGCGACAAGATCCGCATTTCCGCCACTCCGCTCCTTCTCGCTCCTTTCGCGTGGCTGGGCTCGATTCTCGTTTCGCTCTTCTTGTTCCTCGGCTTGCTGTTTTCCAAGAAGCCGTGGCAGGCGGTGTGCGAGCTTCTGGCTCCGTGGGCAGCACTGGTGCGCACGCCGGTTGCCCTCTACCAGCGCACTCAGCTCAGGCTTGCTGGTCAGGGTGGTTCGCATTTCACTGCTTTGCGCGCCACCACCTCTCAGCTTCATGATTGGCATACTCGCCAACGCATTTTCCGCGATGCCCAGTCCCGCCCGGCGCGTAACCCGCTTGAGGCGATGCATCTGAAGACTTTGGCTCGTCGTCGCCTGCGCTGGGAGTTTGCTCTCGCCCTCGTAGGTATTGTTGCCACCGCCTTGGTGAACCGCTCGTCGCTGGCAGCTCTCTTCTCCGGCAATTCCTTGTCTTCTGTATGGTGGCCGGCAACTTCTGCTTCCACCGCGCACATCTTGCATGTGGCTTCTACTCCGTGGGCGTACAGCTTGGGTATGGGTGTTGCTGCCGCTCCTCTTCCTTTCGCTTGGGACCTTCTGGTGATCTCTCTGCTGGGTGGTGGGCATCTCGCCATTGGTTTGACGGTGTTCTGGCTGCTCGCTCCTGCTGGTGCGATGCTGATGATGTTTGCCCTTGCTGGCACGGTTTCGCGTTCGAATTCCGTGCGTTTCAGTGCCGGTCTGCTCTGGGGTGCGCTCCTGCTGGCTACTGGCATTGTGTTTACTGGTGATGTGGCGATGCTGATGGTGTGGCTGATGCTTCCGGCCGTTCTGTATTCGTTGTTGCGCGCGATTGGCTTCTACGCGGTTGACCAGCCGAAGAAGGCTCACTCTTCTGTTCAGTTCGCTGCTATTGCTGGGCTTTGTGGTGCGGCAGCCGTTCTTGCTCAGCCTCAGCTTTTGCTGGTCTTCCTTTTGCTGGTGCTGGTGTTCTTGGTTTTGGCTCGCTCGCATCACTTGATGGTGTTGCTTTTGCCACTGCCTGCTGTGGTGATGAGTGCACCGACGTGGTTGAGCGCGTTGGGCTTGGCTGAGCTGACTGGATTGTCCTCGCAGCAGCTTCCTCTGCCGAGTAGCTTTGCCCAGTTGTTCGGCTCGGCACTCTTGCCGTACACGCACACTCAGCTTTTTGCTCACCCTCCTGTCGCGTTGTTCACCGTTATGGATGGCTTTGCTGCCGGTTTGGGCTCGGCTTCCTCATGGTCGGCATTTCTCAAGATTGTCATTGCACTTGTTGCCATTCTTTTTTGCATTGTGCTTGCCATGGCGGTGATCTCGCTGTTTGTCACGCGCTCTTTGCGTCTATCTCGCTTGTCATGGATGCTCATGCTGTTGGGCTCGGTTCTTGCTGCTCTTTCTGCAACGCAGACGATTGGTGTGACGACGGATGTTTTGGCTCTTCAGCGAGCAGGTTCTGGTTCCGTTTCGCCGTTTGTTCAAGGCTCGGTTCTCCCAGGATTATCAGTGCTGCTTTTAGGCCTGGTGTTGGCTGCAATCTGTGTGGCGGGTGTTCGTGATCACACGTTTGTGGGTTTGCTGGAAGTGGATACTGCTACGGGTGACGAGGTGGATGTTTCTTCTCGTGCGGGTGGTTCTTCGGTGGCTTCTCGCGCTTCTGTTTTGCCACATCATGGTCTTGTTCCTGACCTTTTGAAGCAGATGAGTTTGACGCAGTCGGAGCTTTCCGCTCGCTATGCGTCTACTGTTGAGGATGCTCGTCGCAAGCAGCGTCCTGTTCGCATTCTCCACTCCCTGATTTCCACTGTGTTGGTGGTGACGGCGTTGAGTTTGACGCTGGTTTCGGCTGTTCAGGCTAGCATGCTGAACAAGGTGAGTACGACGGGTTCTCTGCTTCCTTTGGTGGGTGTGGCTGATTTGCAGGAGCATCCTCGCCAGCGTGTGTTGGCTTTGCGTGTGGCTGATGAGTCGAGTGTGCAATACACGGTGATGTCCTCTGCTGCAGGCGATGTGCTTGACCGTAATGTGAATGCGGATGTTATTGCGGCGCATCGCAGCAATGCTGAGCAGGATAAGCTGAATTCTTTGGCTGCTAATCTCTTGTCAGAAAATGCTCCTCAGGCTTTGGCGCAGTTGGAGAAGCTGGGCTTTATCGGCATTTTCGTGGTGCCGTCGCATTCTACGGATGCGGGCGTGGTGCAGGCGCATGCCATGTTGACTTCTCATGTTGCTGGTTCGGATCAGAGCAATACGGTGGTCAATAATCAGGCTGGCTTGTATGTGCGTTTGCTCTCTTCGACGACGCAGAGTGTGGATGGTGCGCAAAGCTTCAATACTGTTGAAGTTCCTGTCGGGGGTGAGGCGCGTGCCTCGCGTTCGCCTTTGCGCATTGTGTGGCTGATTGCGATTGCTGTTCTTGTTGTGGTGTGGCTGTTGTTGGCGCTTCCGAAGCGTCGTTCGGTGAAGGAGTGATATGAGGGCTGTAACTCGTCGTATTATCACCGTCAGTTCTGCTGTTGTGCTGTTGGCTGCGGGCGTTGGTGCGTGTGTTTTGCCTACGTCTCCTCTTCACGTGGGGGATGCTTCTGCGGTGACGAAGTCGCATTTTCAGCATGTTGCTCCGAGCCAGTCGTCGTGCTGGTTGCCTTCTGGGGTGGGGCTTGCTGATTCGGTGAGCTATGGTGATCAGGAGTTTTCTGCTTCGAATGGAAACTTGGCGGTCAGTTCTGCGGCTGCTGCGTTTGGTGCAGTGGCTTCTACTCAGTCTTCTGCTTTGGATTCGACGGATTTGAAGGATTGGGCTTCTGCTGAGTTTGGTGCTTCTACGGGTGAGCTTGCTGAGCATGTGATGCATTCGGATTTGAGTTCGGCGACGACTGGCACTGGTTTGAGTACGTCGACTGTTTCGCAGGCTTCTACGGGTGATGTTCAAGGATTATCAGCGACGAGTTGTGTGTCTGCTCGCCGTGATTTCACTTTCTTGGTTCCTTCGACTCAGCGGGGGCATAACGAGATTGTTGAAGTGGTGAACCCGAGTGGTAAGCCGACGGCGATTAGTGTGGACTTGTGGACTCAGAAGGGTGAGTCTGCTTCTCAGACGTCTTCTCGTATTTCTGTTGCTCCGCGTTCTCTGGCTCGTATTGATTTGTCTGCTGCTGCGGGCCGTCATGATGCTCTTCGTGTGCGTTTGTCGAGTTCGGTGGCATCGGTGTATGCGTATGTGAAGTCGCAGGCTTCTCAAAAGCTCGCTTCGCAGGGTGTGGATTATATTTCGCAACCGAGTGTGGCTTCTTCTCGCCTTGCTATTGCTGGTGTGCGCGAGGGGCTTGCTACTTCGCTGGTGCTGTATTCACCCACGAAGCAGCGTATTCATATTTCTTGGCTTGCTCAGGGTAAGCCTGCTGCTCGGGCTGATTCGGTAACGCTGGGTGCTGAGCATGTAACTGTGATCGACTTGAAGAATGCTCCTGCCGGGGTTTCTGGACTTCTTGTTTCCACTGATGCACAGAGTTCCAAGGCCACTCAAGCTGTGGTGGAAGCGATGGCTGTGCAGAGCGTGTCCAGCTCGGGTAATCAGAAGGACTACGTTCCTCTTCCTGCTCAGCTTCCTGTGGCTTCTGCAGCGAGTGTGCGTGTTGATAATCTGAACTTGCGTTTTGGCCTAGCCAATTCTTCTGATTCTGCTGTTACTGTCACGCTGGCGCAGTTTGATGACAAGCATCAGCAGGTGAAAAGTGACACGGTGAGCATTCCTGCGCTGTCTTCACGGCTGATGGATGATAAGTGGCTTCAAGGCTCTACTCGTTCCGTGGTGCTCACTCAGCAGTTGGATAAGAAGCAGCCTCAGGCGGGTGTGACTTTCACTCAACAGGTGACGTCTCCTGCGCTGGATTCTGCACATGTGGCTGGTATTGCTGCTTTGTTGCCGACGAGTTTGGTTCCTGTTTCTCAGAAGGTGACTGTGGTGAGGAGCCCTGCTGCAGCCTCGCTCACGCGCTAACTCGCGCTTGTATTAGCGCCAATCTCCGGTGTAGCCGGGGTCAATTTCTTCGGGACCCATGCCGCTGAGCTCGGAAATTCGTTTCACCAGCTCGTCGCGAATCATCATCTGCAAATCATGCTTGTCAATAGCACGGTTGAGCAGTGGCCTGCGAAACAGCATGATTCGTGCAGGTTTTCCATGTTCTGCCGGGTAGGCGAGTGAACGCAGTGCCTGCTGATCTTCCCACGGCAGGGGATCAGTGGGAGCAGTGTCAGTGACGGCAAACTGGATGGAGTTGATCATATCTGGCCATGCGGTGCGCAGGCGCTTGAGTTGTCCGACGGCGAGCGCATCGAAGATAGCGGAGCGTTTGCGGTATTGTGGTCGCCAGATTCCGGTGAGAACTCCGCGTTCTCCGCGTCCGTGCCGATCACGGTAAATGGGTCGTTCCCATGCTTCACTCATCGTTACGCTCCTGCTTTCGTTTTCCACATTCACTCTAGAAGGATGCCTCAACGTCATTTTCGTGGTGTGCTTGACCTATGACGTATTCACTTCTTCGCGAGATTGACTACTTGCTTGCACCTCGAGGCTGTGCAGGCTGTTTACAACCTGACTGTGTGCTGTGCCATACCTGCCAGCAGCAGTTGGATAGGTGGGTTGAGCGTGATTTCCCCTCTTCACTTATTTGCTTAGGAGCGCTCTTCTCCTGTGCTCGCTATCAGGGACCTGTTCGCCACGCTATCCTCACCTGGAAGGACCATGGCGATAGGGAAGTGACGCAGTATTTCGCCTTCGCTTTAGCGCGGCTTATTCTTTGTACTCTTCACGTCGCTGGAGTTTTATCTGATCACCCTCTCGTGCTGATTCCTGCTCCGAGTTCTCGCTCTTCTCTTCGCGAGCGTGGGTGGTACCCGATGCGCGAGTTATGTACTCAGCTTGCTGTTCTCCTTTCTTCTCAAGGTTTTCATGTTCACGTGTGTTGCGCTCTTCACCAGAAGAGGGGTTCGCATAAGTCAGTGACGGGTAGTGTGAGGCAGCGGCAATCAAAGTCGCGAACCTATCAGATTAATTGGCATCAGGTTGAATCCGTATTTGACGCGCAGACATTGTGCTCGCCGCCTATGTCGTTGTCGTCGTCTCCTTTCGTCATGATGATTGATGATATTTGCACTACAGGGTCTACGGTGGTGGGCTGTATTCGAAGCCTGCGCCAAGCTGGTGTTTCCGTGCATGCTGCTTTCACGCTGGCCTCAGTACCGGGCTAGTTCGCTTTGACGACCATCATTTCCTCCCAGCGAGTAGTACTGCGAGAAGAGAGCATGGTTCGTTTCATATTCCAGCTCGCACTTACTTCCTCTTTAGCTCGGCCAGTTCCTCGCACACCGCCATAACCGATGCCAATGCTGTGGTCACCATAACGACGGTTGATGGAGTCGAGCAGCTGACCGATGTGGGAATCATCACGTTGAGCTTTGAACTGTTCGAAGGGGTGATATTCGCTCGAGGAGATGAGCCCGGAGAGGAGCACTCCTGCGCGAATGAAACGAGTGGACGGGTCAATTGCAGGCAGAAGCTCATGGGTGATGAACTTCACAATATAGAGAGGATCATCAGAAGGAGTAGGCAAGGTGCGAATGGTGAGGGGAAGTGGAACTCCTCCTTCATCAGGGTTGTAGGGTGAAATGCCGGCGAAAATTCCCACGCTGGTAGCGAGGCCATTCTGTCGGCGTAAACGACGGCAAGCATCCTGTGCGTAGACGCTGAAAGCCTGACAGAGAGTATCACGACCAGTGATGGGATGACCGAACATGCGCGAGCATAGAATTTGATCTTTTCGAGCACCGGTTGTGGCACTGACTTCATCTTCAATGCAAGCGATACCGCGCAATTCCAACACTGTTCGCTGTAAGAGCACAGAGAAGCGATGGCGAATAGCATTCGGGTCTTGCTGGGAGAGGTCCCATGCGCTGATAATTCCCATACTGCTCAGCTTGCGGGTGAGACGACGGCCGACTCCCCACACTTCGTCAATGGGGACGCTTTGTAAAAGCTTGCGTTGAGAATCAGCATCAAACTGATCCCAGGTACCGATATGAGCTGTGCCGTTGCCATGCTTCACCCAGTGGTTCACTATTTTGGCGAGAGTTTTCGTCGGTGCAATGCCAATGGAGAGCGGGATTCCCACACCTTGCCACACGGCTTGGCGCATGCGGTGCGCTTGAAGAAGGGCATCGTGTAAGGGTAGACGCGTTTCGAGGAAGCATTCGTCGATGGAATACACCTCTTGGTGTTCAAAGAACTCGTGCATGACGTTCATCATGCGAGCAGAAATGCTGCCGTACAGCTCGTAATTGGAGCTGCGAGCAACAGCACCATGCTCGAAGGCGGTCTCTCTGATCTGAAACCAGGGGACGCCTTTAGGAATATACGGTTTAGCCTCTGCTGTGCGCGTGACAACACAGCCGTCGTTATTGGAGAGCACGAGAACAGGCTTGTGCGCGAGCTCAGGGTGGAAAACGCGCTCGCAGGAGGCGTAGAAGCTATCAGCATCGGCAAGAATATAACGGCGAGTGCTTGTAGAGAACACAGCACCATTGATGTTCACTGTGTTGGTCTGCTCAACCAGAGCAGGAATGCTGCTCCTCTCCGGGGCTGCACCTGCTGCAGAAGCTAGGCGTTGCTCGGTGATGCGTTGCTTGCCGGGTCGTTGCTGGGTGGCGCACTGCTCGCGAGTACGGGAAGAGGGAAGCAGAGGAGAGCTTTCCCACGTGTGCACCGTGCCAAAAGTCATGCTGGTTGCCATGAGGAATCCTTTCGAGATAAGAAGTGATAGTTGCCAATAACAACTCCCCAGATCAGAAAATCTTGAAGATCACTGATGGCAATATTGGGGTATCGCGGGTTCTCCGGGTGCAAGTAAGGCGGAACTCCTGGTTGAGCGATAAGGCGTTTAACGGTGAGTTCGCCATCCAAAGCAGCGATGACAATGTCAGAATCTTCGGCGTCTAAGGCGCGGTCAACGAGGAGAAGGTCACCATCGAAAATACCTGCTCCTTGCATGGAATCTCCTGCGACGCGCACAGCATAGGTTGTGGCAGGGTGCGTGATGATGTTCTCGTCAAAGGAGAAGTCAGAGAAAAAATAATCCTGAGCAACGGAGGGGAAACCTGCATGAACGGCTTCCAGTGCTTCGGGTACCGGCCGTGGCGCGCGATGCAGTGAAGCAATAGAGAGGACATGCGTTTCTTCAGGTGAACTACTGTGCTTGTTCATATCGGCTCCTTTCTCACTCGAACTTCGAACATATGTTCTATATTTGATTTTTCTCATGTCATGCGACAAGTGAAAACGAGTGGTGAGCAGGTAGCCTGAAGAGAGTCGATTATGAAAAAGCGCGGAATGACGGCCTTTTGAAGAGGTCATCACCCGCGCTGATAATCTTTGGAAATTAAAATTCCTACGCAATTTTTTCGGAAGTATCGTTCTCCTGGTGAATTCGAGGCAAACGAATTTCAAAATTCGCTCCACGAGGGTCATCAACGACACGCACAGTACCGCCATGAAGGCGAGCAGCCCAACGAGCAATAGACAAACCTAAGCCCGTGCCACCCGATGAGGTCCCTGGCCGATGTTCTCCCTGAGCGAAACGCCTAAAGATGGTCTCGCGCTGAGCAGGGTCAATATACGAGCCAAAGTTCACCACATTAGTGACAATCTCATCGCCGCGCGCCTCATAATGCGTGTCAATCAAAATATGCGTGTCATCAGGAGAGTGCTTCAACGCATTGTTAATGATATTGGTGAAAAGCTGGCTTAAACGTTGACGATCGCCCTCAATATCGAGATCCGGCGGCACATGCATCTCAATCTCGTGGTTATGCGAGGCATCGGCAATCTCCAAAGGCTCGACCACCTCATCCAAAAAATCGGCCATCGAGAAGGTCTGCACGTCCAAGCTGGCAGCACCCGCCTCCATGCGCGACAAATCCAGAAGGAAAGCAATAAGGTCAGAAAGACGGTGGGTTTGCGTGACGATGACCTCAAGATTAGCAGGGCTCGCCTCAACAACACCGTCAGCCATATTCTCCGCCTGCGCTTGCATCACTGCCACCGGAGTGCGCAACTCATGAGAAACGTTGGCAATCATGTCCTTACGCATCTGGTCCGCGTGCTCCAGCTCTTCGCTCATACGGTTGAAACTGATGGCAAGCTCACCCACTTCATCGGTACTCGTCGGCTCAACACGAGTGTGATAGTTGCCTTGAGCCATATTCTCTGCAGCATCGCGAATTTGAGTGAGAGAGTACGTGAGGTAACGGGCAAAATAGTGGCCGATGACGGCGAAAACGATCATCACGATCGGCAGGGAAATCCAGCCTGATAATCCTATGCGGCTCATCACCCACGCAATGCAGAAGCTGATAGTTGCCGTAGAAACGAGCAAAAGCAAGATTTTGGCAGCCAAAGTAGTGTGCATAGGAAGCCACTCGTTGCGATGAGCACGGTTGAGCTCGGCCTGGTAGATGCGCGTAGAATGCTGGCTTTTCGCGAGTCTGCGGTAACGCACCTTCATGCCCCGACGAGGACGAGAGGAGGGCTTGCGAGCGCTGCGAGTGCTGGTGCCAGCAGAAGCGTTAGCGTCACCGGAAGCCTGTGCGTTTCCAGAGGCCTGTGCGTTTCCCGCGTCGAGCGCAGGGGAGGGGGCGGAAGAATGATGGTGGTACGCGCGCGGCAAGTTTTCTTGGGTAATGGGCTCGTCAGAAGGTTCTTTCATAGCTGCCTCGATGCGAAACGATAAGCGGAAAAGGAAAAGTAAAGAAAAAAGAATGCCCCGCCAAGCAGCGGGGCAATCACACATCAGGCTTGAGGTTCAGAAGTTGGCGGCTCGAAAGCGTACCCCACACCATGAACGGTACGAATCAAAGAAGCGCCGAGCTTATGACGCAAAGCCTTCACATGAGAATCAACAGTGCGCGTGCCAGAAGCATCCACCCAATCCCACACGTCCTCAAGCAGCCTCTCACGGCTCAACACCGTACGAGGCCGGCGAGCCAGAGTAGCCAAGAGGTCAAACTCAGTAGGGGTGAGATGGATGAACTCACCATCTTGCTTGACTTGGCGCTGAGCTGGATCAATCACCAGGGAACCGAAGTCCAGAATCTTCTCATTCTGAGAGTTCTGAGCAATAACTTTGGCTCGCTCCACACGGCGAAGTAGCGCCTTGCAGCGGGCAATCAGTTCGCGCATAGAGAAAGGCTTGGTCATGTAATCATCGGCACCAGCTGCCAAACCAGTCACCTTATCTTGTTCATCATCACGAGCTGTCAGCATCAAAACAGGAACCATGCGCTGAGAAACGATCTTACGCGTGGCTGTCAAACCGTCCATGACGGGGAGCATGACGTCCATGATAATCAGATCAGGCTTGAGCTGAGCCGCTGCAATAACAGCATTCTGGCCATCGCCTACCACGCGCGCATTCCAGCCTTCGCTCGAAAGGCGCTGGGCAATAGCAGTAGCCAAAGTCGGCTCATCCTCCACTACCAAGATAGTTGGCGGCTCCTGATTAACAGCAGTCAGTGAGGAATCCAACATGATTCTCCCTTCGCTTAGTCTTCAGGCTCAAAGATTACAGCAGAAAGTGGAGGAACGGTAATGTATGCCGAAGCAGGGCGAGAGTGGAATGGACCACCGGTCGCCTCAAATGGCTCATTATGTGCGCCATTACCGTCATACTTCACATCATCTGTGTTAATCACTTCGTGCCAGCGTCCACCCTGAGGAAGGGCGAGCTGGTAATTATTCCACTGAGAACCAGAGAAGTTCACGACCACGACAACGGGATGACCAGCCTTGTCATAACGCACATACGAAAGGGTGTTATGGTCGGAATCATCCGAAGTGAGCCACTGGAAGCCTGACTGGTCAAAGTCCAACTCCCACAGGGCAGGAGTGTTGCGATAGTACTCGTTGAGGTCAGCAACCAGAGTCTGAACACCCTTGTGGTCAGGCGAGCTCAAGCACGTCCAATCCAGCGACTCATTGCTATTCCACTCGTTGAACTGGGCAATTTCGTTACCCATGAAGCTCAACTTGCGTCCTGGGTGCGTCCACTGGTAGGCGAAAAGCTCACGCACTTGGGCGAAACGCTCGGGGTCACTTCCTGGCATCTTGCCAATCAAGGAGTGCTTGCCGTATACAACTTCGTCGTGAGAAATAGGCAAGACGTAATGCTCCGAGTAGGCGTACACCAAGGAGAAGGTGATCTCATTGTGGTGCCACTTGCGGTTAATAGGCTGTTCGGCCATGTACTGCAAGGTGTCGTGCATCCAACCCATATTCCACTTGAAGCCAAAGCCCAAGCCGCCTGCCGAAGTAGGAGCAGTAACTCCTGGCCAGGCAGTTGACTCTTCGGCGATGATCACTGTGCCTGGGTTGTTCTTATACGCCGTAGCCGTCGCTTCCTTCAGGAAGTCGATAGCCTCGAGGTTCTCGCGGCCACCGTAACGGTTTGGACGCCACTCGCCAGGCTTACGCGAGTAATCGAGGTAGAGCATGGAGGCCACGGCGTCCACGCGCAAACCATCAACGTGGAATTCCTTCATCCAATAGATGGCGTTTGCCACGAGGAAGTTGCGAACCTCATTGCGGCCAAAGTTGAAGATGTAAGTTCCCCAATCAGGCTGCTCACCGCGCATCGGGTCAGGGTTTTCGTACAGCGGAGTGCCGTCGAAGCGGGCAAGGGCGAAATCATCCTTCGGGAAGTGGGCCGGAACCCAATCCATGATGACGCCAATGCCTTCTTCATGGGCGCGATCCACCAAGTAACGGAAGTCGTCCGGAGAGCCAAAGCGGGAATCAGGAGCGTAATAACCCGTCACCTGGTAGCCCCACGAGCCGGCGAATGGATGCTGAGCCAGCGGCAGGAACTCCAAGTGAGTGAAGTGCTCTTGCTTAACGTAGGCGATGAGCTTATCGGCCATATCGCGATAGCTCAAACCGCGAATCCACGAGCCAGCATGCACCTCGTAAATGCTCATCGGAGCGTTGTGAGCGTTCTTCTCGCGCCTTTGCTCCATCCAAGCGTTATCTTGCCACTCGTAGGTAGAATCCACGACGATACTTGCCGTACGTGGCGGTACTTCGTGGCCAAACTCCATAGGATCGCACTTTTCCGTCCACTCATTATTGGCATTGAGAATCTGGTACTTATACTTCATTCCAGCACGCAAGCCAGGGATAAAGAGTTCCCAAATTCCTGAGTGTCCCATAGAACGCATGGCGTACTTGCGGCCATCCCAGCCGTCAAAGTCACCGATAACGCGAACCACATGAGCGTTTGGTGCCCACACGGCGAAGGAAACACCGCTCAACGAGTGGGATTCTGGGTCGTCAGGCGAGCCCATAGGGTCATCGAATGTGCGAACATGAGCTCCGAGAACCGTCCACAGTCGTTCGTGACGTCCCTCGCCAATGAGGTATTCGTCCATCTGGCCAACAGTGGGCAGGAATCGGTAAGCGTCATCTTCGAGCAGGCGAGTGCCATCTTCATATTGTGTGCGAACGCGATAGTCAGGAACAGTATAAGAGCCATCTTCACCACGTTGTGAAGGTACTACTGCAACGAAAACTCCATTCCACTCGTGCTGTGCAGCGAACTCACCATCGGCAGTGATAATGGTTACCTGCTTTGCCAGAGGCTTGAGGACGCGCACCGTTGTACGTCCCGCGTTCTGTGGATGCTGGTGAGCTCCCAGAATCGCATGCGGATTGTAAAAGACGCCGTTGGACACAGCGTCCAGATCATTATGGTCAACCGCCAGCGGTACGGCCGGCGTCATTGTCAAATCATCAGCCATACTTTCACATTACATGATTTTCACAAAGTTGCGTGGTTTTCGTGAAGAACAAACGCCGAAAAGTGAGATTTTCTTTCCAAAACACGGTGTGCAGGGCATTTTCACTCACTCTTCACGCTAAGTCCACACATGAGGCCATAATGGTTGAGTTTACGCGGAAAAATTACTACTGTTGGGAACTTCTACCTCCCAGCAGGGTGGGGGTCTTACATGGCATATCAAGTTGGTGATACTGTCGTCTATCCACGTCATGGTGCTGCCCGCGTGGTGGATATTTTTGAGCGCGAGCTTCGAGGGGTGAAGCGTCAGTACATCAAGCTGCAAGTTCTTTCTACCATTGCCGACAATGACCTTGCTATTGAGCTTCCCATTGACAACTTGAAGAAGGTTGGCGTTCGCGACATCGTTGACGCTTCGGCTATTGACGCAGTTTTCGAGGTGTTGCGCACTCCTATTGAGGAAGAGAAGACGAACTGGTCGCGTCGTTACAAGCTCAATGTGGAGAAGATCGACTCGGGCGATGTGGACAAGATCGCTGAGGTTATTCGTGATCTTGCCCAGCGTGACGATGAGGAGCATGGTCTCTCTGCTGGTGAGAAGCGCATGTTGGTGAAGGCTCGTGCTGAGCTTTCCTCGGAAATCGCTCTGGCTGAGAAGATTAGCACTGAAGAGGCAGAGCATTTGCTTGATGTGAACTTGGGTTACGCTCGCCCTACAAAGGAAGATCTTTCCCATCACGCTCAATTCCCTGATGAGCCAGCAAGTGAAACGCTGAACCGTATTGCTAATGAGAAGAAGGCAAGCAAGAAGCGTAAGTCTGCCTAATAGTTTCACTACGCGCTTCGTGTAGTGTGCAGAACAGTGGAGGGCGATGACGGTTTCCGTCATCGCCCTCTTGCATTGATAGCTGGCGGTTATACCACTTGTGCGAGTGGCTTATCAGTCAACTCGTGAGGCTGCTCCTGTTAGATGAGGATGTCGCTCTCCTGGATGAGAAGCGAAATCCTCGGCTCAGCATTCTTGGCTGATACAGTCAGCGAATCCACTCCTAGGAACTTCTTTACTGGAATTGCGGAAACAGAGAGATTTCCATCGCAGGGTATCCCGCCAATGCTCTTCATATCAACCGCACGTCGTTCATCACCCTTATTAAGAGTGATCGTGAAGTCAGCCTGATATATCTCCGGATCATCAGATTTGCACGCGAAGAACACGTAATAATAGTTCTGTGAAGAACTCGCCTTTGCAATTTTTGTAGTGGAGGTGAGAGACAGGGCGTGTTTCTGAGTAACTAACGAGCCTAATGTGCGAACATGAGCTTGCTGTGACGAATCCTTTTCAGCCTGTTTCCACACGGTTTCTTGTACGAACTTTTCGTATGCTTCCTTTGAAATAAGTTTGTCTGTAGGAAAGAGAGCTGTTTTGTTGATGCCGTATCCACCAATGTGGTTAACAGACTTCAACACCACGGGTTTTGCATCCTTGTGTTGAGAGGAGTTTGAGCAACCAGCAGTGATCAGCCCTGTTGTCAGAGAAAGCACAACTGCACTTGCCAGCGCTGTGCAGCGGCGAAGAATGGGGTGAAACATAGTTGCACCTTTTATGATCTTCATGATCGATCCAATCTTGTTATGTTTGCATATACTGTGCCTTTATGGTGTTGAGTAGCTGAAGAGAATGAACTCTCGAGGAGAATCAGATGACAGGAGAAATGAGCAGCAGGAATACTCGATATCTTCAGTATTCATATTGGTTCTCAGCCCTGCGAACCGCGGTTGAGGAAATCGTACCACTACTCAGCGTAGTGGTCTAGTACATCACATGCAGTTACGGCAGATAGCGGGGTCAATCCTGAGCTCTGTGGGTGAGCTCAGTCCTTCTCTTTCCAGAGAAAAGAATTAATCAAAGGCTCAGAAAATTATTGAGGAAAGAAAGATTAACACTAATAACGTGTTATCAGAGCTGATAGGAAGATGCCGGGAAGAGAGCTCCTCCCAAGAATAGAAACTCGCTTCCCGGAAGCGATGGAATGAACTGGTTGTACCTAGACCTCAGCGGGCTGGTAATCTTTAGAGCTCCTTACGCAAAGAGCGAGCAAGGGACTGCGAAACTGCCCAGATAACGCTGGAAATCGTAACAATAGCAAAGCTCGGTGGAACAGGTACGGCCGCAGCAATAAACAAGCCGCCCCAAATCGAGACCAAGCAAATAAAGCTCGCCCACAACATGGAAGCCAGGGGAGAACGAGCGAAAACTTGAGCTGCAGCAGCAGGAGTGACCACTAAAGCAAAGATGAGCAAAGTGCCCACCGCTTGCACAGAAATAGTAATCACAGCAGCCATCATCGCCATGAAAATCATGTTCATCGCCTGAATCGGAATGCCCTTAGCTTGAGCAACATTCTCATCCACCGTGCTAAAGAGCAACGGGCGGTAAATAATCGGCAAAACGACCAGCAAAACAACGTCAACACCGGCAATGACGAGCAGCTGAGAAGACGAAACCGTGAGAATCGAGCCGAAGAGAATCGACTGCATCTGAGCATTGGCAGCGCTTGACATACGAGCAAAGAACAAGCCTAAGCCCATGGCAAACGCAAGAATCGAGCCGGTCGCCACCTCGCGCTTACTCGCCTTCTTTCCCAGCGCTCCGATAGTCAATGCTCCCACAAGAGCAAACACACCCAAACCCAAGCTCACCGGTAAACCAAGCAAAGCGGCGCCAGTAGCGCCAGGCAGACCAATATGAGCCAAAGCATGCGCGGCAAAAGCCGTCTTACGAGCAATCACAAAGTAACCAATAATGCCAGCTGTAATAGAAATGAGGAAGCCGGCAATAAAAGCATTCACCATGAAAGGTGTTTGCAAAGTAGACAGAAGCGAAGGATTCATCAGCGCACCTCCATTTGACGAGCGTTATCATCGGCCGGCTTGTTATCCGAGTGGAAGCGAGCAGCCTCGGCAGGAGTATGGGTGTGAATAGGCCGGTCATCAGGCTCGACATGCGGGTCAGGGCGGACGAACATATCGCCCTGAACAGTCTTCAGGACCTCAACCTTGGTTCCATACAAGTGGGTGAGAAGCTCGGAATCCATCATGTGGCCGATCGGAGCATAGTGAGGGTGGCCATCTAGCAGGTAAATAGCTCCCGTCAAAATAGGCAGTAGCACGTTGAGATCATGCGCCACAATCTGAATGGTCATGCCAAGATCTTCCGCCAAATGAGCAAGCACATCAACAAGATCACGCTGACCAGCAATATCAAGGTTTGCCAAAGGCTCATCGAGCAGCAGAAGCTCAGGGTCAGAAACGAGAGCTTGAGCAATAGCAACGCGCTGACGCATACCACCTGACATTTCCGAAAGGCGCAGCTTGCGGTGGTTTTCGATGCCTGCGAGCTGGAGAGCTTGGGTGATTTTGTCGCGTTGCTGGTCACTCATGCGGTGAATTCCGAAGCGAGTGCCATCCAAGCCCAGACGCACCGACTGCTCTGCGGTGATATTCGAATCGATGTCGGAAGCGTAGTTTTGCGGGACATAGCCGATTTTCTCGTTGGTTTTCCCTGCTGGCAGACCCAGAACTTCGACGCTTCCATTGCTTAAGTGCAGTAAGCCGAGCTCGACATCGAGCAGAGTGGTTTTACCAGCTCCATTGGTTCCCACGATGGCGGTGACAGTGCCGCGGGGAATGGAGAAGTTGCCGTCGGTCCAGATGACGCGATGGCCGCGCGTTACCGTGGCGTTGGTGAAACGCACGGAAGGGGAGGGTTGCGCGCCGTGTTGTTGCGTGCTGTGTTGTTGCGTGTGGTGCGCGTCGCGGTGTGCGCTGAGGTTTTCCTGTGCACCTTGTTGTATGCACTGTTGTACGTTGTGCTGCTCTGCTTCGCTCATGCTTCTATTCTTCCTCGCTTTTGTTTCCGCCGTTTTCCTAGCTCTCAAATTCGAAATAACCTGCTAGTATACGCATTTGAGCTCGACGTATGCAAGCCGGTAGTATGAAATTCATGGCACAAGGTAAGGCACAAGTTTTAGATGGTCGCGTGTGCGCGGCAGAGGTGAAGAAAGACCTCGCTTCTCGCGTCGAGGCGCTGGTCGCTGCTGGGCATCGCCCTGGTTTGGGAACGCTTCTGGTAGGTGACGACGTTGCTTCGCATAAGTACGTCGCTGGTAAGCAGCGCGATTGCACCCAAGTTGGCATTGCCTCCCTCTCCGCTGAGCTTCCTCAGTCTGCGTCGACAGATGATGTGCTTCAGCAAGTGGAGAATTTCAACTCTGACCCTGCTTGCGATGGCTTTATCGTTCAGCTTCCCCTGCCTTCTCAGGTGGACCGCGATACCGTGCTCAATGCGATTGACCCTGATAAGGATGCCGACGGATTAACAGCGCAAAGTTTGGGGCGTTTGATGCTTTCCGTCTCTGGTGAGCTCAATTCTTCTGTAGCCTGCACCCCTCGTGGCATTGTGAAACTTTTAGATTTTTATGGTATTTCCCTGGCTGGTGCCGTTGTTGCAGTAGTTGGCAGAGGATTAACAGTGGGCAGGCCTCTGGCAGCCCTTCTGACCAGAAAAAATATTAATGCCACAGTCATTGCCTGCCATACGGGCACTCGCGATCTGGGAGCGCTCACTCGCCACGCCGATGTCGTGGTTTCCGCTGCTGGCAAGGCTCACCTGATCACCGCTGACATGCTGCGTGAGGGTGCTGTGCTCGTAGATGTGGGCATTTCCCGAGGAAGTGTGGACCCAGTGAGCGGAAAGATGCATATTGAAGGCGACTTTGACCCTTCCTGCTATGAGGTTGCGTCCGCTTACACGCCTAACCCAGGTGGAGTTGGTCCGATGACTCGTGCCATGCTGCTGGAAAACGTGGTGGAAGCTGCAGAGCGCAAGTACTTGTACAACTGACAAGCATCTGCATAGCTGAAGGGCGGCGCACTGCGTGGCTGTGTTGCGCAACTGTGTGGTGGAGTCATGGTGAGCGCACGGACCGTGCGCGGATCAGTGCAAACGAATGGTGTGTCGTGGGTGAAGAGGCGCAGTGATAATCTTGAGCGACACGCCGTAACGACACGCCCGAAGTATGCAGAGAGAACGCTTGTAACGGCAAAGTTACAGTCTGAGCGAAAAGATACGCGCTATGCGTTAGTATCGAAAAGGTGCTTGGGTGGGAGTGTACCTACCGGCATGCCGGCAAGTATTCACCGTGCAGGCCCAGCGTCCAAGAAGGCGCTCATAAGTGAAGAACGATTTTATCCAAACTATCAAGAAACGTATCAATCTATGTCTGATACCAACGCAGAGGTTCAGAAGGTCGCCATTAACGACATTGGCACCAAGGAAGACTTCATTAAGGCGGTCGACTCTACCATCAAGAACTTTGATGATGGAGACATCGTTACCGGAACCGTCGTGTCCGTTGACCACGACGAGGTTCTGCTTGACATCGGTTACAAGACCGAGGGTGTCATTCCGTCCCGCGAGCTGTCCATCCGCAAGGATGTTGACCCAGATGAGGTCGTGAAGCTGGGCGATCAAATTGAGGCTCTTGTCGTCACCAAGGAAGACAAGGAAGGTCGTCTGATCCTCTCGAAGAAGCGTGCTCAGTATGAGCGTGCTTGGGGTCAGGTCGAGCAGATCAAGGAGAATGACGGCGTCGTCGAGGGTACCGTCATCGAAGCTGTTAAGGGTGGCTTGATCGTCGATATCGGTCTGCGCGGCTTCCTGCCAGCATCCCTGGTTGAAATGCGTCGCGTTCGTGACCTGTCTCCATACATCGGCACCACCATCAAGGCCAAGGTGCTCGAGCTCGATAAGAACCGCAACAACGTTGTGCTCTCTCGTCGTCAGTACCTCGAGGAGACCCAGTCTGAGGTTCGTGCTGAGTTCATGAACAAGCTCAAGAAGGGCCAGATTCGCGAGGGCACCGTTTCCTCCATCGTCAACTTCGGCGCATTCGTCGACTTGGGCGGTGTGGACGGACTCATCCATGTCTCCGAGCTGTCTTGGAAGCACATCGACCACCCATCCGAGGTCGTCAAGGTTGGTCAGAAGGTCACCGTCGAGGTTCTCGACGTCGATCTCGACCGCGAGCGCATCTCCCTGTCTCTCAAGGCAACCCAGGAAGATCCATGGCAGAAGTTCGCACGTACCCACGTGCCAGGCCAGATCGTCAAGGGCAAGGTCACCAAGATCGTTCAGTTCGGCGCATTCGTTGCCGTTGAGGATGGTATTGAAGGCCTCGTTCACATCTCCGAGCTTGCTGATCGTCACGTGAACAACCCAGCAACCGTGGTTGAGCAGAACGAGCCAATCTTCGTCAAGGTGATCGACGTCGACCTCGATCGTCGTCGCATCTCCCTGTCCCTCAAGCAGGCCACCGACTCCGTCGACCCAGCTTCCGAGGACTTCGATCCAGCTCTGTATGGCATGCCAGCAGAGTACGACGAAGAGGGCAACTACAAGTACCCAGAAGGCTTCGACCAGAACACCAACGAATGGTTGCCTGGCTACGAACAGCAGCGTGAAGAGTGGGAGCAGCAGTACGCTGCCGCCCGCGAGCTGTGGCAGGAGCACAAGGCATTTGTTGCCAAGCTGCGCGCCGCTGCAGAGAAGTCTGCTGAAGAGGACCATGAGGCTGGTAACGAGGCTGAGGCTCAGGCTGAGGCTCCAGCAGCAGCTGAGGAAGCACCAACCACTTACCACTCTGAGGTTTCCAACGAGGGTACCCTGGCTTCTGATTCCAAGCTCGCTGAGCTGCGCAACAAGCTGCTCAACAACCAGGAGTGAGCCACTCTGTGACTCAGCAATAGCTGAGCTAACTGCTGAACAAGCTCTTATAGCGTGATCAGTAGCGCGAGAAAGGGAAGGGGACGTCTACGGACGTCCCCTTTTGCGTATCAGCGTAATTATTTTCATTATTGTAAAATTCACTGAAGGGAAAGTCTTCAGTGAAAGAAATTCCGCATTTTTGTACAGCCTAGCGTGACATAATCAAGAAACGGATAGGAGAGACAATCCTTTGAGGCCTAGTGGGGGTTCAATGTTTTCTCGCGTCGCGGTAACTGGCGGTATTGGCGCCGGTAAATCAACCATTACAAAGCACTTGCAGGAGCGAGGAGCCTTCGTTATCGACTACGACGAGGTGAGTAGAGAAATCGTTGCCCCGGGAACCGACGGCCTGCGCCGCGTTGTCGACCTGTTTGGCTCGGAGGCTCTCAACGCAGACGGAACAATGAACCGCAAATGGGTCAGTCATGAAGTTTTCGGTCGTCCTGACCTGCGCAAACGTTTTGAATCCATCATCCACCCGCTTATTTTTGCTGACGCGGAAAAACAAGAATCGGACTGGATTGCCTCGCTGGCAGTCCGACGCGAACTGTCCCAAGGGAACGGGCGCTCTGGCCATTACTGCAAGCCGGGCAGTCCCCACCGCATCGTCATTCATGAAATTCCTCTGCTCGCAGAAACGGGAATTGCACGCTGGTTTGACACTGTTATTGATATTGAAGCACCCGAAGAGGTGCGCATTCAGCGTCTCGTTGAATCGCGCAATCTCAACCGTGCAGAAGCGCGAGCTCGCATTGCCTCGCAAGCCAGTGAAGAGCAGAGGCGCCAGCTTGCCACTTATGTGATCAACTCGGACAAGCCACTGCAAGAGGTGTATGACGAAGCCGATCGCATTTACGATAAGCTGTGCCACCTCGAAGGCTGAGCCGCGGTAAAACACTTAAAGCCCCATAGGACTGTGAAGGAAAGCTGTGTCAGGTTTAAGCCAAGAATTCGTTGAAGAGTATGGCATCAAGCGCACCAACAAGCCTTTCGTAGTGAAAGCGCCCTACGAGCCCAGCGGCGACCAGCCTCAAGCAATCCAACAAATCGTCGATCGCATCAACGCTGGCGAAACCGACGTCGTTTTGCAAGGCGCCACCGGAACGGGTAAAACAGCCACAGCCGCCTGGGTTATCGAAAAGCTGCAACGCCCAACGCTGATTATTGAGCCCAACAAAACCCTGGCTGCTCAGCTGTGCTCTGAGCTACGCCAACTCATGCCTGATAACGCCGTCAACTACTTTGTTTCCTACTACGACTACTACCAGCCCGAAGCCTACATTCCTCAAACGGACACGTTCATCGAAAAGGATTCCGACATTGATGACAATGTGGAACGCTTGCGCCATGCAGCAACCGCAGCACTTCTCACTCGTCGCGATTGCGTCGTCGTAGCGACAGTCTCCTGCATTTATGGCTTGGGTACGCCAGAAGAGTACGCCAAGCAAATGCTGTTCTTGCAACAAGGCCAAGAGATTGACAGGCAAAAGTTACTGCGCCGCTTCGTCGACATGCAGTACAAGCGCAATGATCTGGCCTTCACGCGCGGTACTTTCCGAGTGAAAGGCGACACCGTCGAAATCATCCCTGTGTACGAGGAGAACGCCATTCGCCTCGAATTCTTCGGCGACGAAATCGACCGCATCTCCACGCTCAACCCGATCACTGGCGATGAAATTGGGGAAGAGGAGCAAATCCAGATTTTCCCCGCCACCCAGTACGCCAATGGCCCGGAACGCACGAAGCACGCCATTCAGACCATTCAAGAGGAACTGGACGAGCAGCTCGCCAAATTCAAGAAGGAAGGCAAGCTCCTCGAAGCCCAACGTTTGCAACAGCGCACTTCATATGACCTGGAAATGCTCGCACAAGTAGGAACATGCTCTGGCGTGGAGAATTATTCACGCCACTTTGACCAGCGAGCAGCAGGAACACCACCGCACACGCTGCTGGACTTCTTCCCCGACGATTTCCTGCTCATCATCGATGAGTCGCATGTCACCGTCCCCCAGATTGGTGGCATGTATCACGGTGATATGTCCCGCAAGCGCACGCTCGTGCAATATGGTTTCCGCCTGCCCTCGGCTATGGATAACCGCCCGCTGAAGTGGGATGAGTTCGAAAGCCATATCGGTCAAACGATCTACCTGTCCGCAACTCCGGGCGACTATGAGCGTGACCGCAGCGATGGGGTAGTGGACCAGGTGATTCGCCCAACAGGCCTTCTCGACCCTCTCATCGACGTGCGCCCGACGAAAGGCCAGATTGACGACCTTCTCGACGAGATCAACCAGACTGTTGCTCGCGGTGAGCGCGCATTGGTGACCACCTTGACGAAGAAGATGGCAGAAGACCTCTCTGACTATCTGCTTGACCATGGTGTCAAAGTGAAATACTTGCACTCGGATATCGACACGTTGAAGCGCGTGGAATTATTGCGCGAACTGCGAGAAGGCAAGATCGACGTCATCGTAGGCATCAACCTCTTGCGAGAGGGTTTGGATTTGCCTGAAGTATCCTTAGTGGCAATCTTGGACGCTGATAAGGAAGGCTTCCTGCGCTCGTATCGCTCTCTTATTCAGACGATCGGTCGCGCGGCGCGTAATGTGCACGGCCATGTGGTGATGTATGCAGATACGGTCACCGACTCCATGCGCCAGGCGATTGACGAGACGAAGCGTCGCCGTAGCGTTCAGGAAGCGTACAACAAGAAGCATCATCGCACGCCTCAGCCTCTGGTCAAGAAGATCACTGACGTCAACGACATGATCGCCAAGGAAGACGTCGATACGCAAAGCTTGCTGGCCGGAGGTTACCGTAACTCCACCTCGGCGGCAAGCTCGCATTACGGAATCCCGGCCCAGGACGAGCAAGAGATTACCAGGAGGCATGAGGAGCTGGAGAAGGCTGGAATGCCAGCCGAAGAGCTCAACTCTCTCATCCGCGAGCTGGATACAAAGATGAGGCAAGCCTCCGAGCAGTTGCAGTTTGAGCTGGCCGCTCGACTGCGCGATGAGATCATGGATTTGAAGAAGGAATTGAGGACGATGATTCGCGCTCAAAAATGAGCAGAGTAAGCGAAACTTTCCCCGTGATTTCGCCGCTTATTTGGGTGTGTTGTGCGTTAGGGGCTGGCGCTAAGATAGAGGCGTCAAGGACTGGCGCGGCCTTCTACATCGTGATGGCTTGGCTATCAGGGTTGGAATAGTCCGCTGGCTCGCGATCAGTCAACACTCAAGTGAGGTATGAATTCATGCGCAAAGGCAAGATCGTAAACACTCAGGGTCCAGCAGTTGAGGGTTATGAGAACGCTCTCAAGCTTGTGCAGGCCGGCATGGATGTGGCACGTCTGAACCGCTCTCACGGCACTGTCGAGGAGCATCTCGCTAACTACAACAATCTGCGTAATGCTGCTAAGGAAGCTGGCCGTAACCTCGCCATCCTCGTGGATATCCAGGGTCCAAAGATCCGTTGCGGTTGGTTCAAGAAGAACGCTGAGGGTGAAGACAAGGTCGTCCTGAAGGAAGGCCAGGAGTTCACCATTTCCAACGATCCAGAGATTATTGGTGACGAAACCCGCACTGGTTGCACCTTCGAGGGTCTGCCTCAGGATTGCCACCCAGGTGATCCAATCCTCATCGACGATGGTAAGGTTCGCCTCGAGGTCACCTCTGTTGAGGGCAACGAAGTCCACACTAAGGTTGTCGTGGCTGGTCCAGTGAGCTCCCACAAGGGCATCAACCTTCCCGGTGTCGCCGTCTCCCTCCCAGCTCTGACCGAGAAGGATGAGGCTGATCTGCGTTGGGGCGTCAAGGTTGGCGCTGACATCATCGCAATGTCCTTCGTGCGTTCCGCAAAGGACATCGAGCGTGCACACGAGATCATGGACGAAGAGGGTCGTCGCGTCCCGATCGTCGCAAAGATCGAGAAGCCACAGGCAGTGGAAAACCTCGAAGAGATCGTCAAGACCTTCGACGGCATCATGGTTGCTCGTGGCGATATGGCAGTTGAGATGCCATTCGAAGAGGTCCCGCTGGTCACCTATCAGTGCATCGAGCTGTGCCGCAAGTACGCCAAGCCATGCATCGTAGCAACCGAGGTCCTTGGCTCCATGGTCAACTCCCCAGTTCCATCCCGTGCAGAGGCTTCCGATTGCGCTAACGCCATGCTCGGCGGCGCCGATGCAACCATGACCTCCAACGAGACCGCAATGGGTAAGTACCCATTCGACACCGTCAAGGCAATGGCTCGCATCTCCAACTACGCAACCGAGAAGGGCTACAACCGCATTCCAAAGCTCGACCCAGCAAAGATCGACCTTTCCAACGGTGGCGCAACTGCACTCTCTGCTGTTGAGTTGGCTGAGAAGTCCGGCGCACAGGCAATTGTTACCTTCACCGATAACGGCCGTGCTGTGAACCAGATCTCTCGCTTCCGTCCACAGGCTCCAATCTTCGGCTTCACCACCGATGCTCACAACTTCGGTTGGATCACCCTGTCTTGGGGCACCACTGCTGTGATGAGCGAGAAGAAGGCTTCTGAGCTCTCCAGGGCTGAGCTCCTCTCCCTCGTGGATGAGACCCTCAAGGCTAAGGGTGCTGTGAAGGCTGGCGATCAGGTTGTCGTCTCCCTCTCTGAGACTGGCGAGCTGCTCGATGGCGAAGAGTCCGTCATTCTGCACACTGTTGCCTGAGTTTACTGAAGTAATTTCAGAATAATCAGCTGAAGGGTGTTGCTACAGAGTTCTGTAGCAACACCCTTTTTTGTTTGTGCTGGAGTTTATACCGCGTTGACAATCTGTATCCTGTAGGATACGCTGTTAAATATGCAAATACGAAACACCAGTACCTTCAGTACTTGGTTAAACAAGCTGAAAGATCGACAGGCAAAGATGAGAATCGTTGCTTATATTCAGCAAGTGCAACTGAAGGGGCAGCTTACTGGAACACTGAAACCGGTAGGTTCAGGTGTCTCGGAAATAAAATTCTATTTCGGCAGTGGATATAGAGTTTATTTTGCGCAAAAGGGAAATGAAATTGTCATTCTTCTTGCTGGAGGAGATAAGTCAACCCAACAACGCGATATTGTGCGTGCTCAGGAATTACTTCACGAGCTAGAGGAGGCAGGACAATGGTAGAAGTTAGCGATTGGGATGCAAGCGAATACCTCTCAAGTGAAGAGGATATTGTTGAATACCTCAATGTTTGCTTGGAGAGCGAAGACCCTCAACTCATTCAATCTGCTCTAGGAGATATCGCGAAAGCGAGAGGGATGAGTCAGATTGCGCAACAAGCTCATGTGGGAAGAGAAAGTCTGTACAAAAGTCTGTCTTCGTCAGGAAATCCCTCTTTCCAAACTATCGTAAAAGTGATTCGTGCATTGGGCGGGAAACTCACGATTCAACCTGCAAGTAGTCACTAAACGTTGCGATAAACTGCGCGTATTCATTCATATGTATGCATGAAAAATGCCCGTCTGGGGAACATTTTCGTTCCTAGGCGGGCATGAGTTTTTATCTCAGTGAAGATTCTCACTCAACTTCGAAGCTTGCAATTGAGCAATTCACTGATCCAAGCCGCGGTTGACAGCGCGAAGCACGGCGATCACCGTCTTGGCGTCGAGAATTTCACCGCTCAAAACCATCGAATAGGCCTCGTCGAGGGTGAGCCAACGAATGGAGGAGCGGCGCATATCAATGCCCTTCACCTCACGAGAAACGTCGGTCAGGCCATTAGCCAAGAAGAGGGAAGTGTAGTGAGTCGAGTAGCTTGGCGTGTTGATGAAGCGCAGAATTTGCGTGTAATTCTCAGCAACCAAACCAGCTTCCTCGCGCAGCTTCTTTGCTGCGGTCTTCACTGGGTCTTCGCCCTCTACCTCGGCGTGGCCTGCAGGAATTTCCAAGGTCCAACGGTGTGTAGGAATGCGGTACTGCTCGATGAATGGAATTTTCCCGTCGCCGCCGACAGCAAACACGGCAACAGTGTCCCCGCGATGAGTGTGAACGATTTTGCGAGAGAAGTGTCCAAAATTCGCTGCGTGAAGGTTAACTTTCTCCACCTGGAAGTAGAAGGCGTCATCGATAGTTTCGCGAGAGTCTTCCACAACCGGAGGAACACGCCATGGATCAAAACGTCGATAAGTCTCGTCCGCCATAAAAATCTCCTTTGTGGATCGGGGCGGATCAGCATGATGACACTGGTCCCTACTCTCTATTTTAGATTCAGCGGTCTAGATTGGTAGCTCACCACGCCGTACACGCCGATGTGTTTGCCGGTGAGGTGTTTGTGATACACTAATGCAGTCATTGAGAAAGCCTCAGTATCCCAACTGGTAGAGGAGACAGACTCAAAATCTGTACAGTGTGGGTTCGAATCCCTCCTGAGGCACTTTTATGAACGGATCTCCAGAGCGGTAGATCTGTCCTCCTGAGAAAGGCAGTGACATGGCAAGTCAGAAGAAAGAGACCGCAAACGAGGAAACCCCTCGTCGTGTGGTAGTCGCTGAAGACGAGGCCCTTATCCGCCTCGATATCATTGAATCTTTGAAATCCGCTGGTTATGACGTCGTCGGTGAAGCTGCCAATGGTGCAGAAGCTATCGACTTGGCTCGTGCCAACCATCCTGATGTCGTGATCATGGATGTGAAGATGCCAGGAACTGACGGCATTACCGCTGCTAAGACGATTACCGATGAAGGCATCGCCCCGGTCGTCATGCTCACGGCATTCTCGCAGCAAACTCTCGTCCAGCAGGCTGGCGAGGCAGGCGCTATGGCTTACGTGGTCAAGCCTTTCGTTCCGGAAAAGCTGTTCCCAGCCATTGAGATTGCCATGACGCGATTCCAGCAAATGCAAATTTTGCGCGACCAGGTTTCTGACCTGAAGGAACGCTTCGAAGCCCGTAAGAAGATTGACCACGCCAAGGGTCTGCTCCAAGAGAACATGGGCTTGAGCGAATCGGAAGCCTTCCGCTGGATTCAGAAGACGTCGATGGATCGTCGCCTGACCATGGCAGAAGTTGCTGAAGCAGTGATTGCACAGGTCAAGGCCTGAGCTAATTCAATAAGAGCTTGGCTAAGAAGAATCTCGGTCAGCAAAAGCTTGGTTAACAAGAACGGTAAAGCTGGTATCTTCGGATACCAGCTTTTTTATTCTCATCAGCGTGAGGGCGTCTCTTTGTTCCTCACAGCTGAAGTCGGTACTCTTAAAGTATGAGCGAAACGAGCACGGGTATGAATGAAGCACAGGAAAGCCGGAGCGAAAGCGTCGCACAGGCACATGCGGTTATGATGACCGCAGCGGGCAAAGAGCTTGCCCCTGATAATCCTGAGCTCCTCACGACAACAGCAGGGCAGGGCGAGCCAGAGGAAATGACCGACGACAAGATTGCCGAAGGTGTCGCCAAGGCCGTCGCTAAGGAAAAAGACAGGAGTTTGGAGGAGCTGGAGGCCAGTATTCCTCAAGTTCCCAAGATTACCAACCCGAAAGGCCGCCTTCTTGTGGTTGACGGCCATTCTCTCGCCTTCCGCGCTTGGTACGCCTACAACGCCGATAATTTCACCAACGGTAAAGGCCAAGCAACCAACGCGGTGTACGGCTTTATGAGCATGCTCTCTGATGTGTGCCGCAAAGAAAAGCCAACTCACCTCGCTGTTGCTTTTGATGTGAAAGGCGGCACCTTCCGTAATGTGATGCTCAGTGGTTATAAAGCTACCCGTACTGCCGCACCTGAGGAATTGTTGAGCCAGCTGCCGCTGATTCAACGCATGCTCCATGCTCTAACCATTCCCTACATCGAAGTGCCCGGCTATGAGGGCGATGATGTGATCGCAACTCTGGCCGCCCAAGGTGAGCTTCACGGCTACCAAACCCTCGTGCTTTCTGGCGACCGTGACTCTTTCCAGCTTATTGACGACAACGTGACAGTTCTCTACCCGGGTTATCACTTCTCTGACCTCAAACATATGACGGCACAAGCCGTGTTGGAGAAATATAAGGTCACTCCTCGCCAATACCCTGATCTCGCCGCAATTCGTGGCGAGACTTCCGACAACATTCCTGGCGTTCCTGGGGTCGGTGACGGCTTTGCGGCAAAGTGGATCAACCAGTACGGCTCGCTCGCTCAGTTGGTTGCGCACGCCGGTGAGCTCACTGGAAAGAAGGGCGCAGCTTTTGCTGAGATGACCGATCAGGTGATGCTTAATCGCCGTATTAACGTGGTGCGTCGCGATGTTGATTTCACCGTCGATTTTGACGCGCTCAAGATTACCACTGTGGATGTTCCTGCCCTCGATGCGATTCTTTCTGAGCTCAACTTTGGCCCGCATACGCGTCAACGCCTGCTCGATACTTTCGCGCAAGGAAAGAGTGCTGGCGCTGGCCAGAGTGCTAGCGCTGGCCAGAGTGCTGGCGCTGGCCAGAGTGCTGGCACTGGTCAGAGGGCCACGGGTCATACGAGCGCCGCTCAGGCTGTGAGGAGCGCGGGCGCTGGTCAGGGTGCTAGTAGCGCTCAGATAGCTGGTAATGTGCAGGCTGCTGGCGGTGTTGGCAGTTCCGCCGCGACTTCGGCTGCTGCTGACGCTGATATGAACACTCCGCCGACCCTCTTCCAAGGCTCTGAACCGGGCGATAACAGTACTTCCGCTGCTCGGGACGAGGACTATTTCGACGACTCCTCAGTGCCAGTCACCCCCGTCCCGCTGCTCACTTTTGACCATATTGGCGGTTCGACGAACGCTGAGCCTGCTGACGTTGAGCAAGCAGCCCTCGCGTCCTACTCGACGCTGACCGCAGCGCAGACCAAACGCGCAGGTGAGGTGCCCCATTTCTCCACGTATGAACGAGGGGAGAAGGAGCAAGCACAATTCAGCTTTGATAATCTCAAGCCAACCGTGTTGACCGCCGGCTTACCAGACGCCGAAAAGCTAGAAAAGTGGCTTTCTGAGCACCCCGCCAGGAAAGCCCAGCGAGTGGCAGGAGCCCAGGCAGCGCAATTTTCCAACGCGCCGATCAACCCCGACACGCCTGACGAGCAGCAGGGCAGCGTCGCCAATGCGTTGGGAACCGTAAAGAACGCGCGTCAATCTGCGATGGACACGCTTCTCGTGCTGTTGGAAGGAAACCCTCAGCCAGGCAGGGCGAGGGCTGACACCTTGTGGCTCGTCGCGCCAGACCATCATGCGCTGAGAATCGACCTGCGCAGCATGAATCTTTCGGCCGGACCATCGTGGAATATGAATGAGAGTGCCACTCATCAGGATGCCGCTGATAAGGCTGACTTGCGGCTTGAGGAGAGCGACGAGGAAGGAACTCAGGGCTTGAGCGAAGAAGAAGCCCTCGAAGCTCGCGTTGCCCTCCTTTCCGGCTCTATTCCAGTAGGCCAAGCTCTCAGTGACGGCGAGATTCTCGTCACCGACGACTCACAAGCGGCCTTCGACCTCTTCGCTGATGAAGGCGCAGCCGCGAAGAGTGATGCTGGAGAGCAGATTCGCCGCGTGCTCAACAAAGCCTTCCAGCAAAGGGCCATCAGCGTGTGGGGTTACAAGGAGTCCCTGCTGCTCGCCCAAGCGGTCGGCCTGAAACTCGCCACACCTGCTTTCGACATTAAACTCGCCGCATTCCTCACCTCGCCGGATAAGCCGTGCGAAACCGTCGAAGAGGCGGCACACACCTTCCTCGGCATTGAGCCGGTGCAGAAAGAGGTTAAGCAGCGTAAGGCGAAGCTCGACTGGTTGGCTGGTAAGCTCGTGCGTTCGCGCGCTCACGCCTTTGCGCGCCCGGCCTACCTGATGGCTTTGCAACGCTACCTGGCGCAGCTCGTCGACGGCCACTGCCAGTTTGGCTTGCTGACCAATGTTGAGCTGCCGGTCTCGCAGGTGCTGGCGCGTATGGAGGAAGCTGGAACGAGTGTTGATTCGGCGAAGTTGGAGGAAGTTTACCAAGATTTCCACTCCCAAGCTCAGCAGGCCGAACAGATTGCTCTCGACGTGGTGCGAAACCATGAGAATGCGTTGAATCCTCATGCTGATAATCCTGAGGCGCAAGGGGAAGTGAACCTCAGCTCGCCGCAACAGTTGCAAACAGTGCTGTTCACCACGCTGGGGTTGAAGGGTACCAAGAAGACGGCGCGCGGCTACTCCACCGACGCGACGGAAATCGACAAGCTCATCGTCAACTATGCGAATAATGAGGAAGCGATCACCTTCCTGACCGCTCTCAAGCGTTTCCGCGAGCAGACGAAGCTGGCCGCGATGGTGGAAAACCTGCAGTCAACGGTCAACCCCACGGATAACCGAATTCACACCACATATACGCAGACGGTCGCCGCAACAGGACGCTTGAGCTCGCTGGAGCCGAACTTGCAGAACATTCCGAACCGCACGCCTGAAGGCAGGGAAATTCGTTCGACTTTCGTTGCCCGCCCGCGCTTCACGAGCCTTTTGAGCTCGGATTATTCGCAGGTGGAGTTGCGCATTATGGCTCATATGTCCGGCGACCAAAGCCTGATCGACGCCTTCCGCTCTGGCGCAGACTTCCACAAGTACGTGGCGTCGCTGGTGTATTCGGAGCCGGTCGAGCAGGTGACTGATTCGCAGCGCACGCATGTGAAGGCGATGAGCTACGGCCTGGCTTATGGCTTGTCCACCTTCGGATTAGCACAGCGTTTGGAGGTGAGTAACCACGAGGCTGAGGAGCTGAAGAATAAGTACTTTTCCACGTTCGGCAAAGTGCATGACTTCTTGGAGTCACTGGTTTCTCAAGCTCGCCGCCGCGGGTACACGGAAACCCTATTTGGGCGCAGACGCTACTTCCCAGAGCTGCTCGGAACGGATCGTCGTGCTCGCCAGGCGGCTGAGCGAGCAGCGTTGAATGCGCCCATTCAGGGTACTGCTGCCGACATTATGAAGCTGGCGATGATCCGCGCGCAGAAAGCTTTGGATGAGCACCATGTGAAGAGCCAGATTTTGCTGCAGATCCACGATGAATTGGTGGTCGGCTTGGCGCAAGGTGAGGAGGAGCTCGTTACTAGGCTGGTTAAGGATGCGATGGAAAACGCCGTGCATCTGACCGTGCCGCTGAGTGTGTCTACGGGTGTGGGGCCAGATTGGATGGCTGCTGCTCACTGATGGGCCGCGGGCTCGCAAGCCACAGAAACGGAGGAATGATGCTGCTACTCGCTCACGTCGTACAAGAACTGGAAAAGCTTTACCCACTGCGATATGCGGAAAGCTGGGATTATCCCGGCCTGATTGTGGGAGACCTCGCGCACCCTGTGCGCAAAATTTATATGGCTGTCGATCCGACCGAGGCCATCGTGGAAGAAGCGAAGGCTTTTGGCGCTGACCTGATCGTCACCCATCATCCGCTCTTCTTCCGTTCGGTGCATGAAATGTCAGGTTTAAGCCATAGGGGAGCGATCGTCTCCGAGCTCTACCGTAGCGGTATCGGCCTGTGGGTGGGGCATACGAATGCGGACGCTGCTCATCGAGGGGTGAGTGAAGCGTTGGCTGATGTTCTCGGAGTGTGCAACTATAAGCCGTTGGTTGCCCTGTCTGACCCGAGTTCTCCGTATGATGGCGAGCTTGGCCTGGGGCGTGTGGGGCAGTTGGAGCAAGCGATGAGCTTGCGAGATTTCGCTGAGCGTGTCAACGCGGTTTTGCCGCCGACCCGCAGGGGAATTGACGTCGCTGGTAATCTTGAGATGCCCGTAAAGAAGGTTGCCGTTCTGGGAGGTTCTGGCGACTCGGAGTTTGACGCTGTGCGTGCAGCGGGGGCGGATGTGTATGTGACCTCCGACTTGCGTCACCACCCGGTTTTGGATGCTGTTGAGCAGGCTGACAATGAGGCAGCGCTTGCCCAGCTGGGGATTATCATTGCCGGCGAGCGGGTGCAAGAAGTGAGCTTACCAGCGGATTATTCTGGCTTCCCGCGTCCGGCGTTTATAAACACCCCGCACTACGCTTCAGAAAAGCCATTCTTAACCTACGCTCAGCATGATGTGGCTCAGGTGGTGCGTGAAAAGTATGGCGTGGAGCTGGAGATCGCGATTTCGCCGACGGACACGGACCCGATCGTGCTGCATTTGAGCTCGCCTATCGAGCCGGTGATGCCGAGCACGAAGTGAGCAGCGGAGAAGTTTTCTGATTTCCGCGTGTCGAAACTAGTCAAATGGGAAAGTACACACTATAGTAAAAGAGTTGCCCACCGCGGTGGATGACATCGGACCGTAGCGCAGCTTGGTAGCGCGTCTGCTTTGGGTGCAGAATGTCGCAGGTTCAAATCCTGTCGGTCCGACAATCAGGGGATGAACTTCGGTTCATCCCTTTTGCGTTTCGGGAAATCTTCAACTCGCCTGAACTCAGGTTCCCTCCAGATTATCAGTGCCCGAAAGTGGCAAGTGTGAAAATCATTCTCCAGAACGATGGAACAACCATGCCAGCTGTGCCACACTAAGTGTTTTGGTAGTAGAGGCGAGGAAACGAGGTGAGCATGAGCAACAACGAGCCTCATCATCGTTACATCCATCATCTTTCCCAAGAAGAAATCAACGAAGCTGCAGCCGCGCGTGACCCACACATCCGCGCAATTCTCGAAAGAGAATCACGCACTCCTTTCTCCCGTTTTGCCTTCGACTGGGCAACACTGCGCACTCTTCACGGCCAAGAAAAGCGTGACTTTTTCAGCCGCCACCTGCTCTCGCCAGTACTCATTTGCGTCATTCTTGCGGTGTGCATGCTTATCAGCGTTGGCATAGTGTTACAACGCCCGGACGTTCCCGTCGTCCGAGTCGAAGCCATTAATATGGGCGAGTACAAGAGTCAGCTCAACCAACTCGCCGTGAATTTCAGCGACTCCGACCCTGTTCTTGGCCATGATGATGTGCTGATTGACGCGCAGATGAGTATGACTCGCTCTCGCCTGACGCGGCAAAATTTGTGGAGCAACCTCAAAGACCCTCGCCAGCAGCGTTATTATTCCGGCAGTGAGAGCAAACTGGGCGCTAAAAGGGAAGGTGCGCCGAATGGTGCTCATAGGAGTAGCCAGGATGGCGGCCAGGAGAGTGGCAAAGAGGGGCTGCACACTCCTTCTGATGAGCGCAATCAGCAGGATGGCACGCGCGAATCTGGCACACGCGAATCTGGTACCTGGGGCCGCTTCTTCCAGGGTTTTGCCTCCGCTCTTCCTCGCATGCGCACCCGCCGCGTCTGCCCGGTAGGCCAATGGGTTGTTGATCGCCACATCTTCGCGCGCATGGTGCACTTGCGCTGCATCGAACCTCTGCCTCGCGTCGTCGATACCAGCGTTCTTGATAATCTCAAGCATTCCGGGGCTCGCTTTGTCGACAAGAACGGCAGGATTACCAGCAATATTGAGGCTTCCTACGGCCTAGATTTAGGCTCTGCGCCACAATGGGGAAAGCTGAAACTGCCCGACGACGCCTGTTTTGGCGCCTCGATCACCCAGTATGACGTCAAATACCTGCGTCAGTTCGTCACCTTCCTCTACGAAAAGTAAACTCGCGCAGGCCAGGCGGCTTCATATCTGAGTCCTATCTGTGGCGTGCGCCGGGCTATAGTGGGAGCGAGGAGGAGTGATGGGACGCAATCAAAAAGCTGAAACCGGCGGAATTATCGCAGCTGTACTGTCGCTTTTTGCCACTTACGCTATTCTCATGGGAATCGACCAATTCACCACCGTGCAACATGCGGACGTGAATATTCGATTCCTCGTCTGGTCGGCAGTCATCGCCTGCTGTGCGGTGGTGAGCTTCATCATCGGCTACGCACGGCTCTCCAATTCTTGGACGTCGCGTTTCGGGCTGTGGATTCCGATCCGCAAATTCTTTGAAGTCGTCTCGCTCTCGGCCATGTACGCGCCAACTGTGCTACTCGTCGCTTTCTCCACCATGCGAGTCACCTACACAACCGTGGGCTACCAAACAAACTCGCTCTTCTTCCATGGCATGGTCTCCGTCATCGCAGCAGTAAGCAGTTATTTCGGCTTCGTCCAAGGAGAAATGTTGACCGCCAAGATGGTGGTGAGCATCCTGCCGGTCTTCGTGATTTCAGGCGTCATGACCGCAGCACTGACGACCACCGACCTCAACTGGTGGCGTGCGAACTTCTCGGAGCTGGGTGATTCGACGTCGTTCGCGGCGAATATGTTCAACTTCACACTCATCATGTGCGGAATCTGCGTGGTCATCGTCTCTTACTTCGCTGTATATGAGCTGATCGGCTCGCATGATCAGTACCTCGCGTGGAGAGCGAAAGTCGGCCTTCCCACAACCGTTGAGCCGGGCTATTACACCCGGAAGCGCAAGCATATCTGGGCTGTAGTGAAGTCGGCGATGCAGACGAATTACGCGCCGGAAGAGAGCCTACAGGGCAGCAAGCAGGCTGATAATCTCGACCCTGAGTTGCGAGCTTTACGCGCCCAGATTATCACTGATAAATCAGCCCTCTACCCTTACTTCAGGCTTCGCTGCTATGTTTTGCTCGCGCTGCTCGTCATCACCGGCCTCATGCTTTCCGGAGTGGGCGTGTTTCGCTACACGCCACACCCCGATATGCATAATTTCTTCGCTCGCGGAATGATGGTGCCAATCTACACGCTGCTCGTGGCCTTGCCGATTCTCGCTCCTCAGTTGAACAGAATCGTGTATGCAGTGAGTTGGGCTGAGGTGCTTTTCGTCATGCTCTCCGGCTTCAGCTGGCTCAATGGGGAGACGACGCTGACCAATGTGGAGGCGATCACCTGGCTGCTATTCATGGCGTGGTTCATCATTTTCTCGCGTCAGATAGCGTCGATCGCCGCAGACAGAGAGTATGCGCAGTCGCGTTACTCTCTGCTGAGCGATCAGGTGAACAGTTTGCCTTCGGAAACGGCGTCGCGCGTCTCCCCAGAAGCGTGAGTCTCAGTTCTCCGAGCTGTCCTGGCCATCGCCAGAAACGTTCATCAAACCTGCCTTTGCACGCTCATTCAACCTGGCTTCGCGCAAACGAGCAGCAGCCTTCTGGGCAATCTTGCGCTCATCATGAGGAGTGAGCGAACGCAACAGCAAGAAGGAGTAAGGCTGCGCGGTCAGAGTGAAACCAGCATCATAAGTGTACGCGGGAGCATCCGGCTGATACGTGTCAACCTCGACTCGCCACTTCGTTCCATACTGCTTATCAGGCAGGGTGAAAGCAATTGGCTCATAGTAAGCGTTGAAGATGAGCAGGAAATCATCGTCATGCTTAAGGTTACCCAGCTGGTCCTTTTCGCCCAGATCATGGCCGTTCAAGAACACCATGATGGACAGGGCATAGAACTTATCCCAGTCGGACTTATCCATGATGCGGCCCGAATGGTCGAACCATTCAATCTGAGCAGGGCTGCTGGAAGCGTCGTGCGCAGGGCGCGAATCAAAGTAACGAGAACGGTGGAACACTGGGTGGTCACGACGCAGCTTGATAATCTTGCGCGTAAATTCCAGCAAAGCACGGTCGTCATCGTCTAGATCCCAGTTGTACCAGCTAATCGCGTTGTCCTGACAGTAAGCATTGTTATTGCCTTGCTGTGTGCGGCCCATCTCATCGCCGCCCAACAGCATCGGAACGCCTTGGGAGAACATGAGAGTGGAGAGGAAGTTGCGACGCTGACGGTGGCGCAAATCCAGCACGTCGGTGATTGTGGTCGGGCCTTCCGTACCGCAATTCCACGAGCGATTATTCGAATCCCCATCGCGGTTACCCTCACCATTAGCCATATTGTGCTTTTCGTTGTAGGAAACGAGATCGGTCAGCGTAAAGCCATCGTGAGCGGTAATGAAGTTGATGGAGGCCTGAGGCTTGCGCCCATTGTGCTGGTACAAGTCCGATGAGCCGGTGATGCGAGAGGCGAAAACCGGCAGGGTAGAGGTTTGCGAACGCCAGAAATCACGAGCAGTATCGCGGTACGCGCCATTCCACTCCGACCAGTTCGACGGGAAGCCGCCCACCTGGTAGCCATTCTCACCGGTATCCCATGGCTCGGCGATGAGCTTGGTGTGGGAGAGAACAGGGTCGGTGTCCACCATGTCGAAGAAGCTCGAGAACTTGTCAAAATTACCGTTTTCACGGCCCAGCGTTGCGGCAAGGTCGAAGCGGAAACCGTCCACATGCATGTCGTGAGCCCAGTAGCGCAGCGAATCGACGATCATCTGCAACTGGTTGGGGTAGTGCATGTTGAGCGAATTGCCTGTACCGGTCGTGTCGAAATAGTGCGCTTCATCGCCGGGCACCAGCCGGTAGCTCGCCGCATTGTCAATACCGCGGAAGGAGAGGGTAGGTCCGTTGTGGTTGCCCTCAGCAGTGTGGTTGTACACCACATCGAGAATGATCTCGATGCCGGCACGATGGTAAGCCTTCACCATCGACTTGAACTCAGCAACCTGCTCGCCCCTCTCACCCCAACTGGCATAATTGGCGTTAGGAGCGAAAAAGCCGATAGTGTTGTAACCCCAATAGTTCGCCAGACCCTTCTTTTGCAAAGTCGAATCCTGCACGAACTGGTGAACAGGCATCAACTCCACCGCCGTCACACCGAGCTTTTTGATGTAACTGATAACACTGGGGTGAGCCATTCCTGCATATGTTCCGCGCAGGTCAGAAGGAACATCGGGGTTCAAATTCGTAATTCCGCGAACATGGGTTTCGTAAATAATCGAGTCGGAGAGGGGAGTTTCTGGTTTGCGGTCATTCTCCCAATCGAAGTACGGGTTGATGACGACAGCTTTCGGCATGGACTTCGCCGAATCCATAATGTTGAGCTTGCCATGGTCAGGGTCGTCGAAGTAATACGAGTACAGGGTTTCATCATCGTGGACTCGGCCTGCGATAGCCTTCGCATACGGGTCGAGCAGCAGTTTGTGAGGGTTGCACCGTTGGCCGTGGGCAGGATCCCATGGTCCATAAACGCGGTAGCCATAACGCTGGCCAGGGTAGACTCCAGGCACATACACGTGCCACACTTTGGCGTCACATTCTTCAACGGGGATTCGAGTTTCTCTGTCATCATCGTCGAAGAAGCAGAGCTCAACAGCCGTTGCTACCGAGCTAAAGAGTGCGAAATTGGTGCCTTCGCCATCGAAATTGGCACCCAGCGGATAATTTTTACCTGGTCTGGTCTGCATAATTCCTCCTGAGTTTAGTTTATCAGTTTTCTCCGGCAGTTTTGACGACTATGCTCAGCTAAGAAGAGGCGGAAATGAAACCTGCAGAGATCAATGGTGATGACAGCGCATCATTTTTAACGTATATACTCTGACGAGTCGTGGGCAGATCAGGCCTTCACTAACACCACCAGCCAAAAGATCAACCTCACCAAGTCTGGCGATCATGTTTTCCGAGCAGCGACCTATTCGGCAAAGACGGGAGAGCTGACGATGCGGGTTCGCAATGAGCAGTGATATCACTGGTTCTTCGGCTATCTCGAACCCTCATGTCTATTGCACGTCTGAGGTTCCGTTCACTCTTGGTGCGCCTACTATTATTTCCCTTGAGATTACCAGTGCTGGTAATCCGGGAGATCGGGTTGTTATAGATTCGGTGGAGTTAGGCCTTGTAAATGATGCAACCGCTACGGATTCTGATTCACAACCAGATGACTCTGGTGCCTCAAAGCCGGATGACAATTTGGCATATCACTGGAGTGCGTCAGGAGAAAGAGCAAGAAAAACTCAACGCAAAATGGTCAGTAAAAAGCTGAGCAGTCAACAACGATAACTGAAACGAAAAACAGATATAACAAGGACGTGGAAAAATTTCCACCTCCTTTTTATATCGCGCGGATTAAGCGGATTAATCAGTGAGCACGATCAGTCCTCATCGAGACCGGTGTTGTAGTCGTCATGACCATCAGCAACGATCTTCTCAGCCTTACGAGCAATTGCGAGCTCTTCGTTGGTTGGGACCACACACACAGCAACAGAAGAATCTGGAGTGGAGATGACGCGGTTTTCCTTGGAACGGGTCTCGTTCTTCTCGTTGTCGAGCTTGACGCCGAATGGAGCGAGCTTCTCAGCAACCATCTTGCGCACGAGGGAGTCGTTCTCACCAACGCCAGCGGTGAAGGTGATGGCGTCGAGGCCACCGAGCTGAGCCCAGTAAGCGCCGATGTAGCTGACGATGCGGTGGACGTACACGTCCAGAGCGAGCTTGGCGTCAGCGTTGCCCTCTTCGTAGAGACGATCCACTTCGCGCAAATCGCCGTAGCCAGTCATGCCGGTCATGCCCGACTTGTGGTTGAACAGGTCGTCGAGCTCGTCAACGTCCATGTGAGCGTTGCGGATCAGGTGGAACACGACAGCTGGGTCGATGTCGCCAGTGCGGCCGCCCATGACCAAGCCCTCGAGTGGGGTGAGGCCCATGGAGGTGTCGATTGGGCGGCCAGAAACCTGAGCGGAAGCAGAAGCGCCGTTACCGATGTGCAGGACGATCTGCTTGAAGCCTTCAGCTGGCTTGCCCAACAGGGATGGAACGACGGAGCCGACATACTCGTGAGAGGTGCCGTGAGCGCCGTAACGCTGAATGTGATAACGCTCTGCAACGTCCTTGTTCAGGGCATAAGTCTTTGCCTCCGGTGGAAGTGCGAAGAAGAAGGAGCTGTCGAACACGGCGATCTGTGGGACGGAAGGCAGCAGTTCCTTCATCACTTCGATTCCGGTGGCCTCTGGGCCGTTGTGCAGTGGAGCCAGAACAGCGAGATCCTTGATCTGCTGGATGACCTTCTTCGTGGTCAGAGCTGGCTTCGGGAAGATCCAACCACCCTGCACCACGCGGTGGCCGACAGCGATAATGCCGGCTTCTTGCAGGTTTGGACCATATTCATCAAAGAAGTCAAGAACCTTCTTCAGGCCAGTACGATGGTCTGGAACGGTTTCGTTCAGGTCGTGCTTCTCGCCCTTGTACTCGTGGCGGTAGTGGCCTCCAACAGGCTCGCCGATAGCTTCCACAAGACCGGAAGCAATAGAATCAGCGGTTTCCAAGTCGATCAGCTGGTACTTAATCGAGCTGGAGCCAGCGTTGATGACAAGAACGGTTTTTGCCATGCGATTTCCTCCAAATTTCTGGGTGTCTCGAATACGCGGATGGTATTCGTTTCACTTGGCCTCTTCGAGATTACCCGCCGGGGTTTACTTTCTTTCACAATTGCCAGGAAGATTATCACTGCGCCTCATCGAGCGTGTGCTTGAGGCTACACGTTCTGCGGGGCTTGTGCTTGCACGCATGTTAGCGCGATCGTGTTGATAATATCCCTCGTTGTTGCCCCTCGGGAAAGGTCGTTGACTGGCTTATTGAGCCCTTGCAAAATCGGGCCAATTGCCACGCCCTCTCCTACGCGCTGAATGGCTTTAATACCAATATTTGAGGCAGAGAGGCTGGGCATCACAAAGGTGTTCACATGGCCTGCGACGCTATCACCCGGAGCTTTCAGCGCTGCAACGGTGGCATCCCATGCGGCATCGAATTGGATCGGTCCGGTTATCTTTTCCTTGGGGAAAGCCTCTTTGGCAATCTGGGTGGCTTCCTTGACTAAGTCGACATCGGGGCCTTTACCGGAGTCGACGGTGGAGTAGGAGAGCATGCCAATGTACGGGTCGATGCCAAACTGACGGGCAGTGCGTGCTGACTCACCTGCAATTTCAGCTAACTGTGAAGCAGTCGGGTTCGGCAACAGCGCAACGTCAGCGTAAATGTCAACGCGACGGCCCAAGCACATCACCATCACGCCGGAAGCGAGCTTGATCCCAGGGCGCGTCTTGATAATCTGGAGCGCCGGGCGAACAGTGTTAGCCGTCGAGTGGCGCGCACCGGAAACCATGCCATCAGCAAGGCCGAGCTGAACGTACATTGTGCCAAAAGTGCTCGGGTCTTTGAGGGCCTCACGGGCCGCTTCCTCAGTCATCCCATGCTTGGCACGAATGCGAACCAGCTGCGGGACCATGCGCGAGATCAGCTCCTCGTCATTCATCGATTGAATCGTCGCCTGAGAGGCCACATGAGTCAGGCCCAGAGCTTCGGCATGGCGAGTAATCTGCGAAGCGTCGCCCACGATGACAGCATGGAAAGCGTTGAACTCGAGCAGGTAGTCGGCTGCGCGCAAAATACGGTCATCATCGCCTTCTGGCAAAATGATGGTCTTCTTCTGCTGCGCTGCCTGGTGCATGAGTCGATACTGGAAGTTTGCCGGAGTGAGTACGCGCGGGCGGTCACGCACGATCAGCGGCAGAAGTCGCAGTGGTTCGACGGCCTTTTGGAAGGCGGCGAGATGCTGGTCGATAATCGCGTCGAGGTGAGCGGTGTGGGCTGAATCAGCGTCGTGGAAATCAGCCGATTCTTCAGTATCTACATTCTCCACAAACCACACGGGTAGCTCGTAGTCGACCAGGTTGATCAGCACGTCTTGCCTCAGCTCTGGGTTGCCTGGGCACACGAACGCGCCAATCACCTTATTGCCCGCCTCTTCCACAAAGCTGATGGAGGAGCGCAGGCTCTGAGCGATTGCGCAAGCAGAAAGGTTTTCACCGTTGATCACAACAACGACGCTGGCTTGCAAGTCGGCTGCCAAGGCAGAATTGTCGTGCAACAGGTACGGGTCGGCAATCACCGGGTTATCAGAGCTCATACACACCACCGCATCCGCACTGGCAATCTGAGGGTTGGTGTGGAAACGAGTGACGATGTCCAGCTCAGTGCGCGAAAAAGATGGGGTAGAGGACGTGTCCAAACCGATATGCTGGTCGCGGTCGCTATTGATGTCAACAGGAGTTTGGCCAGCGGGCACCAAAGGGTGCGAGAAGCGCTGGGCTGCTCGCAAGGCGATCGTCATATTGGCGGCAGAAGAATTCGTGCTGATGGGCTGGAAAACAGTCGTTTGCGCGTAGGCTTGCGAAAGCGTGTGCAGCAGGCCAAGAGTAACTGTCAAGCGGCCTGCAGAGTAGTCGGGTGAGAACACGGATACGACGGGTCGACGAGGTGTTGTGCCGTTTTCCTGTGGGGGAAGGGGAGCGGTGGCTTGTGGATTGCCTTCCGCTTGTGGTGCTGCGAGTTGTGCATGGTCAGGAGAGCTCATCATTGTTTCTCCAGTGTTAGTCGTTGGCATAGGCGCCTCCTCGCTTCCTATTATGCCTGAAGGCTGGTGTCAACTCGTGAAGGGCGTGTGAGATTATCACTTGTATTTGCAGGTACGCAAAAAGCCCGCACCACAAGGGCACGGGCTTTTGCTCAGATCAGTTCACACAATGCGTGTGAGAAGATCACTTCTCGTTATCGCCGGCAGTGTTGATGGCAGCTGCAACGTTGCCACCCTCGAGGTCGGTACGAACGCCTGGCCACACCCAGTCGGTGTAATCAGGATGATCGTAGCCGTTGTCGACTGCGAACTGGAAGGCTTCCTCACGGAACTTCTCGAGCTTGTTGATCTCGTCGGCGAACTTGTCGGCGTCGACCATACGCAGAGCCTCTGCGGTCAGCTCGTAACGATCCATCTCGTTGACGCGAACCATGTCGTAAGGAGTGGTGGTAGAACCTTCCTCCTCGTAACCATGGACGTTGAAGTTGTCGTGGTTTGGACGATCCCAGATGAGGGAGCGAATCTCACGAGCATATGCGTGGTAAGCGAACAGAACTGGCTTGTCAGCGGTGAAGAGCTGAGTGAACTCTTCGTCGGAGAGAGCCTGATCGTTCTCAGAAGCGTTCTGGATGCTGAGCAGATCCATCACGTTGACAACCTTGAACTTCACGCCAAGCTTGTTGAGCTTGTCGGCAGTTGCCATGATCTCCTGAGTTGGAACGTCACCAGCGGAAGCCAGGACAACCTGAACTTCGTCGTTGCTCTTGGCATTGGAAGCCCACTCCCACTCGGCAGCACCCTTCTTGAGCTCTTCGCGAGCTTCGTCGAGGGAGAGCCACGTTGGAGCTGGCTGCTTACCAGAAACAATGGCGTTGATCATGTTGGTGGACTTGAAGGCCTTCTCAGACACGGCGAGCAAGGAGTTGCCGTCGGCTGGAAGGTAGATGCCAACAACGTGATCGTTGTGGAAGTTCTTGTTGAGCAGGATGTCGATGACACCTGGATCCTGGTGCGAGAAGCCGTTGTGATCCTGACGCCACACGTGAGAGGAGACGAGCAGGTTCACAGAAGCGATTGGCTTACGCCACGGGATGTGACGAACGGTTGCCTCGAGCCACTTTGCATGCTGGTTGAGCATGGAGTCGATGACGTGCACGAAGGACTCATAAGAGCTCCACAGTGCGTGACGGCCGGTGAGGACGTAACCCTCAACGAAGCCTTCCATCTGGTGCTCGGAGAGCTGCTCGGTGACCTGACCGGTGACAGCCATGTGAGCGTCGGTCATCTCGGAGAGGTAGCCGGCATCCCACTGCTTGTTGGTGACCTCATAGGCAGCCTGCAAGCGGTTAGAAGCGGTCTCATCTGGTCCGAAGATGCGGAAGGAATCTGGGTTGAGCTTGATGATGTCGCGAGCATAGTCGCCGAGACGGCGAGTAGCTTCGGTCTGGCCCCAACCGTGGCCATACTTCTCAACGCCTTCGACCTTGTAGTCGTCGAGCTTTGGAAGGTTCAGTGGCTTCAAGATGCGGCCGCCGTTTGCGTTCGGGTTCTGGCCGATACGCAGTTCGCCCTTAGGCATGAAGGCGGTCACTTCTGGACGCACAGCGCCGTTCTCGTCGAACAGCTCTTCTGGCTTGTAGGACTCGAGCCAGTGCTTGAGAACCTGGAAGTGCTCTTCGGTATCGCGAGCGGAAGCCAGCGGCACCTGGTGAGCGCGCCAAGAGCCCTCAGTCTTGTTGCCATCGATGAACTTCGGGCACGTCCAACCCTTTGGAGTGCGGAAGATGATCATCGGGTAGAATGGGCGCTCCATATCGTTGGTGTTGGCAGCAGCCTTGATGTCGCAAATCTCATCGAAGATGGACTCGAACAGGTCTGCGAAACGACGGTGGATGGACATGTGGTCCTCATCGTCGAAGCCAGCAACGAACTCATATGGTTCGTAACCCATGCCGTGGAAGAAGTCGTGGAGCTCTTCGTCAGAAATACGAGCAAGGATGGTTGGGTTTGCGATCTTGTAACCGTTGAGGTGCAAGATTGGCAGAACGATACCATCGGTGCGTGGGTTGACGAGCTTGTTGGACTGCCAGCCGGTAGCCAATGGGCCAGTTTCGGCCTCGCCATCACCGACGATGGCTGGGACGAACAGGCTTGGGTTGTTCATAACGGCACCGTAAGCGTGGGAGAGGGCATAACCCAACTCGCCACCCTCATGGATGGAGCCTGGGGTCTCTGGTGCGAAGTGGGATGGAATACCACCTGGATAAGAGAACTGGCGGAAGAACTTCTGCAAGCCAGCCTCGTCATGGGTGATTTCTGGGTAGTACTCAGTGTAGGTGCCGTCGAGGTAAGACTGAGCGGTACCTGCTGGGCCACCGTGGCCTGGACCCATGATGATCACGGTGTTCTGCTGGTGGTCAGCAATCAAACGGTTGATGTGGCCGATCAGGAAGTTCAGGCCTGGGGTGGTTCCCCAGTGACCAACCAGACGGTACTTGACGTCGTCACGGGTGAACGGCGCCTTCATCAGCGGGTTGCTGCGCAGATAGATCTGGCCGATGGACAGGTAGTTGGCAGCGCGCCAGTACTTGTCCACACCCTCGAGCGCTTCCTCGGAAACCGGATGACCGAGCTTCTTCCAAGGGGTGCCAATAACAGGATTCGTCATTTGTTCTCCTGCACTCTTGTGCGATCTGTTTTACTCTTAGGACTCCTGTAGCCAAGCACGGCGTACAAGGCCGCCTTCGGCATATGTCCCAATCTCTTTGATCATATTTGAGTGGCCAGACTTTGCCACGCCCTATAGCCTCTTTAGCCTGCGGCCAAAGTCTGAGTGAAAATCGTGAGCTTCTGTCATGGCAGTTTGCCAAGATGAAAGGAAAATTGAGTTATACGAAGGAGAGGACTCATGGAGAGACGTCCGGTTCTGGTCGTCGATTATGGCGCCCAGTACGCGGAGCTCATTGCACGTCGAGTGCGTGAGGCTCATGTCTATTCTGAGCTGGTTGCTCATACCATGCCTGTGGATGAGATGCTGGCTAAGAAGCCACTGGCAATTATCTTTTCTGGTGGCCCTGCGTCAGTGTACGAACCTGATGCACCTCATATTGATCCTAAGATCTTCGATGCAGGTATCCCGATCCTCGGAATCTGCTACGGCTGCCAGTTGATGGCAGAAGAATTGGGTGGCGACGTCGACAAGGCTGCCATGGGTGAATATGGTAAGACCTCCGTCGATGTGAACGATGCTTCCTATATTCTTGGCGGCTCTCCTGCAGAACAGACCGTGTGGATGAGCCACGGCGTCCAGATTAACAAGGCTCCAGAAGGCTTTGTGACCTTGGCAACCTCTCCATCCGCTCCTGTGGCCGCAATGGCTGACCCTCAGCGCAAGCTTTACGGCATTCAGTGGCATTGCGAAGTCAAGCACACTCCTCTGGGTCAGAACATCATCGAGAACTTCCTGCACAACGAAGCAGGTATCGAGGATAACTGGAGCCCGAAGGGCTTGATGGAAGAGCAGATCGAAAAGATTCGCGAAGAAGTCGGCGATGACCAGGTGATCTGCGGCCTGTCCGGTGGCGTTGACTCTGCTGTTGCCGCCACTTTGGTGCACAAGGCTGTGGGCGACCAGCTCACCTGCGTGTTCGTCAACCATGGCTTGCTTCGTGAAGGCGAAGTTGAGCAGGTTCAGCACGACTTTGTGCAAGCTACCGGCATCAAGCTCAAGACTGTTGATGCTTCCGAGGAGTTCGTTTCTGCCCTCAAGGGTGTGACCGAGCCAGAGGCCAAGCGCAAGATCATCGGTGACCTCTTTATTAAGACCTTCGAAAAGGCTGCATCTCAGATCGTTGCTGAGGCCGGTGAGAAGGGCGCTAAGGTCAAGTGGCTGGTTCAGGGCACTCTCTACCCAGACGTCGTCGAGTCGGGTGGCGGCTCCGGCACTGCCGTGATCAAGTCGCACCATAACGTCGGCGGCCTGCCAGAAAACTTGGAGTTCAAGCTCATCGAGCCACTGCGCTCCCTGTTTAAGGATGAAGTTCGCCAGATTGGCACTCATCTGGGGCTGCCGGACTACATGGTGTGGCGTCAGCCATTCCCAGGCCCAGGCTTGGCAATTCGTATTGTGGGCGAAGTTACTCAGGATCGTTTGAACCTGCTGCGCCGCGCTGATGCTATCGCTCGTGAAGAGATGACGAAGGCTGGTTTGGATCGCAAGATCTGGCAGTGCCCAGTTGTTCTCTTGGCTAACGTCCACTCTGTGGGTGTTCAGGGCGATGAGCGTACCTATGGAAACCCGATTGTGATCCGTCCAATCGAATCTTCGGATGCTATGACGGCCGATTGGTTCCACATGCCTTATGATGTGCTGACTGCCATCTCCAACCGCATTACCAACGAATGCCGTGGAATTAACCGCGTGGTTTACGATGTCACTTCGAAGCCACCGGCAACCATCGAATGGGAGTGAGTTTTCACTGTGAAGAAGGCGATCATCTGCGTGATGGTCGCCTTCTTTGCGTTTGCAATGTTCTCTTGGTTACTATGCAGTGTGTTCACCGAACCGCACAGCTCTCCTCGCTCTGTGGCTGCTGGGATTTATCGTCATCTGCAGGTGTGGGCGAAGCAGAGGGATCAGCAGCAGTGACAATCTGGGAGTGCCGAGCCGAAAGCTTTTCCAAAACGATAGCCACCCAAGTTGCGATGAGCAGAGGCTGGATCACTGCGTTGATGTTGCTCGGGGAGAGGAGCACCTCAAAAGAGGCCTGCCAATTGGTGATCTGCGGCAAAAGAGCGCCGAGAGATTTCAGCGAGTCGAAAAGCATTTGGTAAACAACGACGTAAATGGTGAGCCATTGAATGAGGTATTCGCTGATCTCAAACTCTTCTTGGGAGAGCGTGAGGCGAGGGAAACGGCGAGTTACCCAGCGTTGCGCGCCAACCTGGAGAAGCGCCACCAAGAAAATGACGATCAGGAGGAAAAATAGAACGGTGACGGTAGGGAACTTGTCGGTGAGATGCTCTTGCCCCTCGATAATCGCATCCGCTTGAACATCAGGAAGCAACCAGATTACCAGGCCGAGTAGGGCAGTGAAGAATGCGACGACAATCGCGAAGAAGAGAGCGTTAGTCACCATCTGCACAACGAAGTGCGCGCCCACTTTGAGGAAGGTGAACATCTGGGCGTGCTTGCCATAGACGACGCGGCCCATGAGCAGCAGCAGAACGCATAACAGGACAAAGAAAAATACAGCCACAAGCTCATCGTAGCGGAAGGATGGTGGGATTAGGGCGACCTGGCGCTGACAGCAGTCGGGAGTTTAGTTGTTGTGTGGTTTGGCGTGACTTACCGTTTGTGGGGTTGGGGCTACTCGCGGTTAGCAGGGTTTGCTTTGGGAAGCAGCGGGGTAAGCCAGACGGCCATCGTCAACGCCATGCGCTCGGGAATAGGGTTTTCGCTCAATGCCCAGCGGCACAGTGCATCCGTCAAGCCGGAAGCCAAATAGATAATCGAGTAGCGAGAATCCGTACCAGCGGGCAAGTGGGGGCCGAAGGTTGCGCGTACCAATCCGGTCATCTCTTTTCTCAGGGCAGAGACTAAACCATTAGCAGTCAGAGCGGCGATGAATTCTCGGTGAGCCAGGAAAACATTCGCATAAGTGAGCATGAGGGCAGGTACATGCACATTTTGCTCGAGGGCGAGGCCTTCTAAAGGCCGGATCATCCACTCGTCAATGCAATCGTGCAGCAACTCCGACTTGGAGGAGTAGTTGTTGTAGAAGGCTTGGCGCGAAAGAGTGGCGCGACGGCAGATGTCGGTAATAGAAATTGATTTGTAGGTTTGATCGTGCAGCAAGGAAAGGAGGGCGTCGCGCAGCATGTCGCGGCTTCTCGCCGAGAGCGGGTTGACGTGTTCGATTTCGCTCATGTTCGTCCTTTCCTCGTGCTGCGAAAAGTGCATCACGTAGTCTTGCTCGATTCTAAAGGAAGCTCCTTCCATGCGGCTTACTATGTATTTTTGATAAAGAGTTTAGGTTTACAGGTTTGTGGGAAATTTTGAACTACTATAGAAGGTAGGAAAACCGAGAGCCTGGGCAGTGCACGGGATGAGCACCATGCGTTCATCACTGTACTGCATGAGCCGAGCACCAGAAGGGATACGACATGGAAGCTAAGACTTCTCCACAACGTATTTCCGTCTTTGACGAATATATACTCGCATCCGACTTGCCGCAGAGGCAAAAGCGAGTACTGAAGGCCTGCTTGGTTCTGTTCTCCACCAAGGGCTATTCTGACACCACCACCTCAGATATCGCACGCCTTGCTGGCGTTTCTGAAGGAACCGTATACAAGCACTTCCGCACGAAGAAGGACCTTCTCACGGCACTAGCAGTGCCCTTCACTGACCGTTTCCTGCCGTCTAACGCTTTTGAAAGCGTTTTGGACCGTGCAAAGAACATGGAGAGCGTGCCTGATTTCAACGAGTTCTTGTACCAGATCACGTATGATCGTTTCCTCTTCGTTTCTGATAATCGTGAGATATTGCGCGTTTTCTTGCGAGATGGAATTCGCCGTACCGATGCCTTTGATCTTGCCCGCGAGCGTTTTGTTACTTCTTTAGCTGCGGCACTGGCAAAGGTTATTCACCTTTATCAAGCCCGGGGTGAACTGATCGATTGGCCAGAAGCTGTTATCTGTAGATTTGTATTTGGAGCATGGATGGGATATGTCCTTCCTAACGTCATTCTCTCCGAGCAGAATTTCGACATTGAGAAAGCTTCCCATCGCGTTGCACTGACATTATCCAGAGGATTAGCACCACAAACTTCAGTTCAGTAGTTCTCTGATTGTCGTTTCTGTAATACCTTTGCGGTTGCCGTTGGCTTGCTGACAGTAACGCAGGATTGTTGCGATGATGCGATGAGGGGCGAGGAAATGAACAGTAGTGGTGCAAGAGAGGTAGAGCTATGACTGACGCGCAAGTGAGTGAAAAGCCCGCAACTTCAACACTTGCTTCAGCACCCGTTGCTCTTGTCTCCGGCGCAAGCTCAGGCATCGGATTCCAGGTTGCCAAGCAGCTGAGTGAGAAAGGCTTCATCGTTTACGGTGCTGCCCGCCATTTTGCTGAACTTTCTGAGGACTCGGCCACTACTGTTGGCAAGGGTGGCTTCCACGAGGTTCACCTTGACGTCACTGACGAAGACGAGTGCAAGAAGGTCGTCGACTACATCGTCGAGCACACTGGCCGCATCGATGTTCTCGTCAACAACGCTGGCTTCGCCGTCTTCGGCGCTATTGAAACGGTAAGCAGTAAGGAAGCTAAGCGCCAGTTTGACACTAACGTCTTCGGCCTGGCCAATATGACTCGTACCGTTCTTCCTCATATGCGCGAGAATCGTCACGGCCATATCGTCATGATCTCTTCGGTGGCTGGTCGCTTGCCTGGCTATTTCGGCGGCTGGTACCACGCCTCGAAGTGGGCTGTGGAAGCTTTAAGCGCTACTTTGCGTTCCGAGGTCAAGCCTTACGGTATTGCCGTTACCGTGGTCGAGCCTGGCGCAGTGGCAACCCCGTGGGCCAGCATCGCCTATGATAGCTTGATGGAGGTGAGCAAAGGCACTGCTTATGAGCAGACTGCTCGCCGCGTTGCAGCAACAATGCTTGACTTCTACGAGAATGCTCCGATTTCTACTCCTGAGCAGGTGGGTGGCCGCATCGTTTCGATGATGACGCGCAAGAACCCGCCTCGTCGTTTCGTCGTGGCTCGTGGGGCTCGCATGATGTTGGCAGCTCACGCTCTCTTGCCAGCAGAAGCTTTTGAAGCAATTGAACGCATGAATCTCACGCGCCGAGAAGGCTGAATTGATGGCTTGAGATTATCACTGTGGTGTAGTGACAATCTCGAGAAATGCTAGGCGCGAGAAGAGGGGAGAACCACGTTTTCCACCGGCTCGCGTAGGGCCAGATGCGTCAGATTCGTCATCGTCAAGTTGCGCAAGTTCACCACCGACTGCGGCAAGTGCCAGCCGCCTGCAACATGAGGGGTGATGATCAAGCGGGGAGTGTCCCACAGCGAAGAATCTGCAGGCAAAGGCTCAGGGTTCGTCACATCGAGCGCGGCACCAGCGAGGTGACCTGCACGCAAAGAAGCTTGCAAAGCTGCAGAATCTACCGCATCTCCGCGTCCAGCGTTCACAAAATAACTGCCCTGCTTCATCGCGCTAAAGAAGCTTTCATCGAAGAAGCCCACCGTTTGAGGGTTAGATGGCAAGAAACTCACCACAACATCAGCAGAAGGCAGGTAGTCGGCCAGAGAGTCCATGGCTACAACCTGAGCGACAGCAGCAGAGTTCGACGAGTGAGCAGGGTTGCGACGGAAACCGAAAACTTTCGCTCCCATCGCCGTGCACAAGCGGGCAAAAGCCTCACCAATATGGCCATAACCTAATACCACAACGGTTGCGCCGACCAACGAACGCACTTCACCGGCAGACTGCCAGCGATGCTCACGCTGCAAATCAGCATACTGATTGAGGTTTTTCATCAGGGCGAGAAGCTGAGCGAAAGCATGCTCAGAAACGGCTTGGTCGTAGGCGCCAGAAGCGTTGGCAATCACCACGCCCTGAGGCAAGGCGAGATTCATGTACTTGTCGTAGCCTGCGGAGAGAAGCTGAATGAGCTGCAAGCGAGGGGTGGAAGTCGGGGACTGAGCGGCGGAAGAGTGAGATTGAGCAGCTGAGTTCTGGGATTGAGCAGCGCAAGCTTGAGATTGCGCTGCGAACAGTTCTTGCGCGGCAGTAACAGGGAAGTTTCCTACTAGAGCTGTCGCATCAACGGGTAGATGCTCACTCTTCTGTGCAATCCAGGTAAAACGCGCAGCAGGAACAATCGCTTGCATCATCTGGCGGTCAGCAAGGGAGAAACGGTCAACGGCAACGATATGCATGCCTTCGCCCGCGGTTTGGGCTGTGTACCGAGTGTTGGGAGCAGATGCTGGTGCAGATGTAGGCGCGTTCATAACAGCGGAAGTAGGTGTAGAGGAAGTGGTCATATTTTCGCGAGTCTCAGAAGTCGTCATGCCCTTTATTTTAGGGGAAACAGGGGTGGAAAGTTTCTCGATACGCGCAAAGCGACACTGCCAATCTCAGAAAGTGGAGTGACGACCCTAGACTAGAGAACAGTGAATAAACCAAGCCGTGCCGACCGCGAGAGTCGCCACTAGCTTGGAACTTGGCAATGCCGTTGTGCAGGAGACGATATGAACGAAAATAGGGCCACTATGGGCGAATTGTCATGTCAGCCAGTTCAGGAAATGTGCGAGTGGGCAGGCCCTCACGCCAAGGAAGTTATCGAATCAGGCGCCGAGCAGCAGGCGACTCAGGCAATCCGAGGCGAGTACTTCTCCGGCGAACGCCCGCTCTACGGCTTGCATGACGCTCAAGTGAGTGACTGTGTATTCGGCGAAGGCGAATCGCCTCTCAAAGAGGCCCGTCACGTTTCCGTCGACAACTGCGTTTTCAAGTGGAAGTACCCCTTCTGGTACGCCGACACGGTTGCAGTGGAGAACACCGTACTCGAAACTGTGGCGCACGCGGGCATGTGGTATGTGAAGAACTTCAGCATGAAGGATTGCGCGCTGCAGGCAGGCAAGCTCTTCCGTCGCAGCTCGGGAATCTTCCTCACCAACGTCCACTTCGCCAATGCTACGGAAACCTTCTGGAATTGCGAGGATGTACACCTCGAGCGTGTTGAAGCGCAAGGTACCTACTTTGGTATGAATTCGAGGAAGATCATCGCCGACCACCTCGACCTCATCGGTGATTATGCTTTCGACGGTGCCAGCGACATTCTCATCACGAACTCTCGCATCGTGGCTAAGGATGCCTTCTGGAATTCGACGAATGTTACTGTGCGCGATTCCTTCATTTCTGGCGAGTACTTGGGTTGGAATTCGACGAATCTCACGTTGGAAAATTGCGTCGTCGTTTCCGATCAGGGCTTGTGCTACATCAAGGGTTTGATGATCCGCAATACGAAGCTTCTGCGTACCGATTTGGCTTTCGAGTTGTGCTCGGATATTGACGCTGAGATTACCAGTTCGATTGATTCGGTGAAGAACCCTGTTTCCGGCCGCATTGTGGCCCCGCGCATTGACGGCGTGATTCTCGACCCTGCAGTGGTTGACCCGGCACAGACGGAGATCATCTCCGGCGGCGAGCGCATCAGCGAATCGACCATGAATGAGGAGCATGCTCAACATATTGCCGGTTATAACGAGTAGTTGGTGCTCGCAGTAGGTGAGGGGGGAGCCTGCTTCGTCAGAGGCTTTACGGCACAGCAGGCTCTGGTAGCCAGATAGCGCACAGTTTCGGGGGAGAAATATATGGCTGATGTTTTCGGTTTTGATAATCCAGTGAAACGCCGTCATCACAATTGGGCCAAATGGGATATTGCCGACGACGAGCTGCCCATGACCATCGCCGATATGGACCTTCCGACTTCGCCGCAAATTGTTCAAGCTTTGCATGACAAGGTGGCTAGTGCGACCTACGGCTACGAGGATATCCCGCAAGAGTATTACGAAGCAGTGCAAGGCTGGCTCACTCGCCATCACCGCTTCACTCCACCTCTCGAGTGGATGAGCTTCGCTACGGGCGTGATTCCTGCGCTCAGTTCTCTTATTCGCACGCTCACGACGGTGGGTGACAACGTGCTCATGCTCACCCCGGTCTACAACATTTTCTTCAACTCTGCCGCGAACAATGGTCGGCATCCTCTTGCCTCACCGCTCGACTACGACAGCGCTTCCCACACCTATTCCATCAATTGGGCAGATGTGGAGAAGAAGATGGCGCTTGCTCGCACCACAATGATGGTCGTGTGCAACCCGCATAACCCCTCGGGTTTGGTCCCGGAGCCGGAAGACCTCGCCCACATCGTGCGTTTGGCCCGTCAGTACGGCGTTACCGTCGTCTCTGATGAAGTTCATGGTGACATGCTGTGGGACGACACTCTTGATTACACACCGATTTTGAGCTTGCCTGAGCCGTTGCGCGGCAATGTGATTGAGCTGATTTCTCCGTCGAAAACCTTCAATTGCGCTTCAACTCACGCCTGCACGGTGCTGATTGCTGACCCTAATTTGCGTGCGCATGCTGTGCGCGGTTTCAATAACGATGAGATTGCTGAGCCCAACCTCACCGCTGTTCCTGCTTCGATCGCCGCTTACCGCGATTCCGATGAGTGGTATGCGGCCATGCTTTCCTACGTTCGCGCCAATATTGAGTTGGTTAACGATACTCTTGCGCGCGAAATGCCGCTGATCACGCCGGTGAAGATGGCAGCGACCTATTTGCCGTGGCTTGACTGCACTGACCTGTTTGCCGCACACCCTGGCTCGCCAGTTTCCTCAGTTTCTCCAGATTATCAGTCCACTGAAGTTGAGGCCTTAGACAGACCTCACACCGTTTCTGATGAGTTCACTGCGTTTATTCGCCAGACTTCTGGCTTACTGGTGAACCCGGGTGGGGAGTACTTCGGTAATGGAGCTACCTTCATTCGTATGGCAGTTGCCTGCCCGCGCCACCAAGTTGAGGATGCTCTTGCTCGTTTGAAGCGTTCCTACGACTTGTGGTGCGAGCAGCACTAGTGTGCGGTTGCGCGCACTAGTGCTCTTCGGTGCGCTTCAGCACCTCGTAAGTGACGAACTCAGAGCTGCGCTACTTATCAGTCTGTGTTGGGTAGTTTGATTACCTTGCGTTTCAGAAGCTTGCGCTCAAGCCGTGAGAATCGTCGCGGTCAGCGTTCTTCTTCTGCTCAGCGTCGATTTCCGCCTGGAGTTTCTCATCCTCTTCGGCTTCCTTCTTCGCCTTCTCAGCCTCTGCCTGAGCTTTCTCCTCTTCATAGAGGTCTTGTTCACTCAGCACATTGACAGGAATCCGCGCGCGCAAGTGCTCCCACGAACCAGAGAGCACCAACTGCTTCTCCTGCTCATCAATCTGAGCAGCCTTCACCTGTTCCAGCGCATGCTGAGCAACATCGAGACTTTCTACTCCCGCTTCGGTGGCGTATGGAGAATCCGACGAGAAGAGCACTCGGCCAGCGCCGAGAGTTTTCACTGCAGTGGTAATCTCCAGCGAATTTGCCCACGCAGTGTCCACCACAAAGTTCTGCTGCGCCACCAATCGGGTCGCTTCAGCACTCACCTTGCCCTGGGCGAACAGAGCGGCGACACCACCATGCACAATGACGCGCACGCGAGGGTAGGAGGCAGCCCACCGCAAATCCATCAGGTCACGAACCGTGGCGAGCAACTGCTGCTTCGCATTCTCGAGGAAATGGGGCGAAGAATGCTCAGCCACAGGATGCAGCCACACCGGACGGCGAACCTCATTGAGCATGGAGAAGAGCGCGGAATTCTGCTCATCAGCAAAATTGCGATCATCCTCATGCGTCAGCATTTGAATTCCCACGAGAGTGTCAGAACGCGCGATCGTATCAGAAAGATAGTGGCAAGAAAACTCGAGGTCGTTGAGCGGAAGATGAGCGATAGCGCCCTCGAAAAGCTCAGGATGGTCCAACACCAGCTGGGACAACTCTTGATTAGCAGCCTGCGCAACCTCAGCGCGATACTTCTCGCGAATCTGCTCATCGAAAATGACAGATCCCACGATTTGCAAGCTGCGAGGAGGGTTAGCAACCAAGCGCATATCCATATCCGTCAACAGATTTTCACGGACGGAAGGATGACGTGCGCCCAGGTTAGCTTGGGAACGCTCTAATGCGCGCTCATAGGCGCGAGGCAGAACATGAGTGAAAACATCAATCGTTGGCATAAGTTCTTTCACAATGTTAATGAAAACGGGGCAACCAAGTACGACTGTACTCGATTGCCCCGTCGATTCTCGCTAGCGGCGAAGAAGCTGCTGAGTGATGAGAAGAAGTCTAGTTATCACTTTTCTTCGTCAGCGTGATCCTTCTTATCAACGCTGAGGTTGATCTTGTAGAACTTCTCATCGCGAGGAAGAACCAGGTTCATGATGAAGGCGATCACGAACACGCCTGCGATAGCGTTGGATGCGAACACCTGCTGGAACAGAGCTGGAGTGTGAGCGAGCAGGGTAGGAACCTGGGTAAAGCCAACGCCCACCGTCAGGGAGACGGAAGCGATGAGGATGTTGCGCTCAGAGAAGCCAGCTTCGGAGATCATCTGGAAACCTGCCAAGATGATGGAACCGAACATCATGATGGTGCAGCCACCCATAACTGCCTGTGGAATGGAGTTGAAGGCAGTTGCCACGGCAGGAACGAAGGCGGCGAGGATGAGGATCAGACCACCGGAAGCGATGACCTTACGATTGACAACCTTGGTCATACGGATCAGGCCAATGTTCTGAGCGAAGGAGGTCAGTGGCAGAGCGCCGAACAGACCAGAGATAGCGGAGATGAGGCCGTCGCCGGCGATGGAGCCAGCAGTTTCGAGGTCGGTGACCTCACGGTTCATACCCACGCGAGCCAGAGCAGCGGTATCACCGGTCACCTCAACTGCGGAAACCAGGTAGAGAAGAGCGATGGAGATGATGGCACCCCAGTCGAATTCAGGCTTGAATGGCAGGAACTGTGGTGCGGAGACGATGCCGATGTGCGAGAAACCGCTCAAATCCACCATGCCCATGCACAGAGCGAGAACATAGCCGACGACCAGGCCGAAGAGGATGGACAGCTGCTTAGCAAAGCCCCTGAAGAACACTTGGGAGATCAAGCAAGCGAGCAAGGTCACGGTTGCGACGAGCAGATGCTTCCAGCTACCGAAGTCCTTTGCACCGTTGCCACCACCGAAGCTCGATGCAGAAACGGAGAGCAGGGAGAAGCCGATGGAGGTAACCACGAGTGCGGAAATAATCGGTGGAACCAGGCGCTTCCAGAAGCGAGCGGTCAGGCCGAGAACTGCTTCGAACAAGCCGCCGACTATGATGGCGCCGACTGCGGATTCATAGCCGCGGGTGGAAATAATGCCCACGATTGCGGCCACGTAGGTAAACGAAATGCCGGTAACAATAGGCAGACGTGCGCCGAAACGCCACAGTGGGAAGAGCTGCAAGAGCGTGCCCAAACCTGCCATGAGCAGTGCTGCCTGAACGATGGAATCAGAAACAGCTGCTGGCATCTTGCCGGCGGAAGTGACGATGAAGATTGGTGCAAGATTAGCCACGAACATGGCGAGCACGTGCTGAAGGCCGTAAGGCAGTCCCTTCAGGAAGCTCATCTTGCCGGTGAAATCCATCAAAGGATTACCATTGCTGGTTTCGCTGACCGCGGCGGCTGGAGTCTTCACGGTCGAATCTTTCTCAGTTGTCATGGGCTTTTTCCTCTCCTTGAACCCTCGACGAAAGATAATTGGGGAAATAAAAAGAGTGGTTCGTGCGGAACCACTCTCAGAAATTAGTCTTCAACGAACTTCACTTCGCCAGTCTGGTCATCCATTGCTGCGATGCGAGCCAGAGACTGCACGTCGTAGCCTCGCGACCTCAGCAGCTCGCCACCATCCTGGAAGCTCTTTTCAATGGCGATGCCGATGCCTTCAACGACTGCACCAGCCTGCTTGCACAGATCAAGCAGACCAAGAATGGCCTTGCCGGATGCCAAGAAGTCATCAATGAGCAGAACGTGCTCGCCTTCGTTGATGAAGCGCTTAGCAACGATCACGTCGTAAGTCTTCTTCTTGGTGAAGGAAAACACTTGGGTGCGATATTGTTCGCCGTCGAGATTGATGGACTCAGTCTTCTTGGCAAAAACAAAAGGAACGCCAAGCTTTTCAGCGACGATTGCAGCAATTCCAATACCAGAAGCTTCGATGGTGAGCACTTTGTCAATCTGCTTGCCAGCGAAACGCTTCTTCCACTCTTCAGCCATGCTGGCGAAGAGCTGGGGATCACACTGATGGTTCAAGAAAGAATCCACTTTGAGTACGTTTCCAGCACGGACAATGCCTTGCTCGCGGATCCTATCTTCGAGTTCCTTCATTGATTCGGCCTTTCATTTTTGGTCCATCAGCTCAGAGCGAAGAATTGAGCTTGTCTAATAAGAATCTGCCGGCGACCGGACAAGAAGGGCTGAAAACTCGGATAGGAAATATTAATTCAACCTTGTTGAAACATACAGGAAACACCGCAACACGCGATAACGCGACTGTAATTCCTCACTAACAAGGTAGGGAAAGGCGATTTTTCAACGTTTTACCTTTCTTGCTCCCTGCAGGCTTGTTGGTAGCATAGTCCCAGGTAAATGGCTGGAGATTATCACTGTGCTGAATTCTGGGAATGTCGAATTCAGCTGCGATGTAAACAGTGGACGATGTGAGAGGCAGGAGAGAGATGGATCAGATGGCTGATGAGTTTGACCAGTACGCTTCCTATGAGGCAATGGCAGACGAGGACCCTTCCTTTGTTCCTCCTGTTGATCCAGAATCTGCTGAAGCCCAAGAGTATGGCTTGGATGCTCAAAGTCAGGCCGAATATGAGCAGTATCAGCAGCAGCGTTTCTTGGCCCAACAGCAGCAGCCTGCCACTGCTTCGCAGAAGAATACAGCATCTTCACAGAGTAATACGGCATCTTCACGAGGTACAGGTAATTACGGTTCAGAACAGTTGAGCCCCGAGGAGAAGCAAGCGGAAGCTCAGCGCCTTCTCGCCGGCCTGAACCCCCAGCAAGCACAAGCGGTGCAATACCAAGGTCCTGCTCTGCTTATTGCTGCAGGTGCAGGCTCAGGTAAGACTCGTGTTCTTACTCGACGTATTGCCTGGGTGATGAGCCAGTGGAATGCATGGCCGAGTCAGATTCTTGCGATTACTTTCACCAATAAAGCTGCAGCAGAGATGCGCGAACGACTGACGAAACTCGTCGGCTCGCAGCGTGCAGAGCGCTTGTGGGTTTCCACATTCCATTCGGCTTGTGTTCGCATCCTCAGGCGCTTCCCTCATGAAGCGGGTTTGAAATCGAACTTCACGATTTATGATCAGCAAGATCAGTTGCGTTTGTTGAAGCTGATTGAAACTGATTTCAACATTGACGTGAAGAAATATAAGCCTCGCCAATTCTCGAGCAAGATTTCTGACTGGAAGAACTCGTTGCAGGGCGCGCAAGAAGTGCTCCAAACTTTGGCGCCATCCTTCACACCAGGTGTTGCCGGCACCCATATTACTGGTCATGAGAAGCAGCCAGAACTGGAAGCTATGGTCTACGGTGAATACCAGTACCGTTTGGCTGCGGCAAACGCAGTGGACTTCGACGATCTCATCATGAAAACGGTCGAGCTTCTCAACACCTCTCAAGAGGCGGCTGATTTCTACCACAAGCGCTTGCACTATGTTCTGGTCGACGAGTATCAGGATACGAACCGCGCACAATATGAGTTCCTGCGCTTGATTGCCGGGTATGAGGGCTTTGCTGTCAAGCGGCCTGCATGGATTTCTGTGGTGGGCGATTCTGATCAGTCCATCTACGCTTTCCGTGGTGCTGATATTTCGAACATCCTCGACTTTGAGAATGATTTTCCTCATGCAAAAACTATTCTTCTCGAACAAAACTATCGTTCGACACAGAATATTTTGGACGCAGCAAACGCTGTGATTGCCAAGAATGAGGGACGTAAGCCCAAGAAACTGTGGACATCAGAAGGTTCTGGAGACAAGATCATCGGCTATGCAGCTGATGATGCTCGAGGTGAGGCTCGTTTCGTCACCGAAGAGATTGCTCGCATTCGCACCGAGGAGAATATTGCCTACTCCGATGTTGCCATTATGTACCGCACGAATGCGCAGTCTCGACTGATGGAAGAGCAACTCGTAGCAGCTGGAATTCCTTACCTCATTGTGGGAGGAACTCGATTCTATGAGCGTGCAGAAATCAAGAATGCTCTCGCATATTTGCATGCTCTGCTCAACCCTGCTGACGATATTTCCTTGCGTCGTATTCTCAACGAGCCGCGTCGTGGAATTGGTGCGAAAACCGAGCTTGATGTTGCCAATTTTGCTCAAGCGCATTCTATGAGCTTCTGGGAAGCGCTGTCACACCTCGATGAAATTGGCTTGTCAGCAGCTCCAGTCAAGCATTTGCGTCAGTTCGTCGACCTGATGCAATCCATGATGGATTCGGTGACCGGTGACGGTGTTCTTCCGAGCACCGCAATTCATGTGATGCTGGAGAACTCTGGCCTCGTTGCTCAATATCGCGCGTCACAAGATGTTGAAGATCAAAGCAGGTTGGAAAACCTCGGCCAGTTGGAGACTGTTGCCAAAGAGTATGAAGCTAACGAAGTGAACCCTACTTTGGATGGCTTCTTGGAGCAGACTGCACTGGTTGCCGATTCTGACCAGCTTCCTGACGGTGACTCTGGCCGTGTTACGCTCATGACCCTACACACGGCGAAGGGTTTGGAATACCCCGTTGTCTTCCTCACCGGTATGGAAGAAGGTACTTTCCCTTCCGCTCGCGCTTTGGTAGGTGATAATGATGCTCCTGATGCTTCCACCAACCAGTTGGAGGAAGAACGTCGCTTGGCTTATGTGGGAATTACTCGTGCGCGCAAGAGGCTTTACATTACTCGTGCGGGCATACGAAGCCAATGGGGCCAGGCTCAAGAGATGCCTCCGTCCCGCTTCCTTGACGAAATTCCGGCGCAATTGATCGATTGGCGTCGTGAGTTCACCGCAACAGAAAACGTGAGAAGCAATGGAGGTTGGGGTTCCGACAACTTTGGCGACGACTTCGACTCCGACTTCTCTGCTACCTCTGCCTTTGGAACAGATGAAGAAGGCTTCTCTTATGGAGGGAGGAGCTCCTTCGGTTCTCGCTACTCTCGCTCCTACGGTTCTGGCTCGTTTGGTGCACGAAGCTCCTTTGGCTCACGTGGCTCCTACAGTGCGAATGATTTTGGCGATTCCGATGATTACTCGTCGTCAGGCAGTTCGTACGGTTCTGGTTCGCGTCGGTCGGGTAGTCGATCGAGCAGTTCCTACGGGTCTTCCTCTCGCTCTTCGAGCTATGGTTCAGGTTCGAGCAGCTATCGTCCGCGCTCTTCCATCTATGGTTCGAGTTCTCGCGGTTCCTATGGCTCGAATTCTTACGGTTCTCGCTTTGAGGAGAAATCGAAGATTCATTATTCGCACAAGCCAGTGGAGAAGAAGACGGCAACTGCTGCCAGTGGTTCGACGTATAGCATTTCAGACTTTGCAGTCGGGGATAAGGTGAGCCATGATAAGTACGGTTTGGGTACTGTCACGGAAGTCTTCGACAAGGGTGCAAACTCCATCCTCGTGGTGGACTTCAAGAGTGAGGGTGTCAAGCGCTTGCTTCTGCGCATGGCTCCAGTGGAGAAACTCTGACGGCCAGGGAACGGGGTTGGTACAACTCGGCGCTAAGAAGTGCTTCATACGAGCTTTTGTAGCGTCGGGGGAGTGCTGTAGTGTAGGCGTGTTACGAAAGTGACTATCTGGAGCCTTAGCCCATCAATGGATCGGCGTACACCGTCACTGAAAAGATCCGGTATGCGTTGCGCCCACAGCGCTTCGAGCATTGGAGAGGCCTGGCTCAGCACCCACACAGGTGTGTAGGTGCGGCGTTCAGATAACGACAGAGTAGAAAGTTAGGTTATTATGACCAACGTCCAGCGTGCACGCCGTCAGGTTCGCCTGTCTCGTGCTCTTGGCATTGCCCTGACGCCAAAGGCTCAGGGTCTCTTTGATAAGCGTCCATACGGCCCAGGTGAGCACGGCAATTCCCGCCGCCGTTCTGAGTCCGATTACTCCGTGCGTCTGAAGGAAAAGCAGCGTCTGCGCGCTCAGTACGGCGTTTCGGAGAAGCAGCTGCGTAAGGCTTATGAGGTTGCATCTCGCACCCAGGGCCAGACCGGTAACGCAATGCTGATCAACCTCGAGACTCGTCTCGACGCTCTGGTCCTGCGTGCTGGCTTCGCTCGCACTGTTGCTCAGGCTCGTCAGTTCGTGGTGCACCGTCACATTCTCGTCGACGGCAACATCGTGGATCGCCCAAGCTACCGCGTCCGTCCAGGCCAGGTCATTCAGGTCAAGCCAAGGTCCCAGACTATGGAGCCATTCCAGGCTGCAGCAGAAGGCGTTCATCGTGACGTTCTGCCAGCAACCCCAGGCTACCTCGATGTTGACTTGGCTTCTTTGAAGGCCACCTTCACCCGTCTTCCTGAGGTCGAAGAGATCCCAGTTCAGGTGAACACTCAGTTCGTGGTCGAGTACTACAACCACTACTGATCCTCGCTTCGTATTGGTTACCCAATACAACAGCAATCCCGTTTGGAAATCCAAACGGGATTTTTTTTATTTCCGGTCACGCAACAGGCTGCCGGCGTTTCTCGCTTTCTGCACACCCAGCTGCATAATGAAAATATGAAACTTCATCTGCATCTCGTTCGTCATGGGCAAACCTATTTCAATCGCTATAACAAGTTGCAAGGGTGGTCAAACTCTCCGTTGACCGAGAAAGGCCGCGAAGACGCACGAAAAGCAGGAAGACTGCTCTCTCTTACTCACATCGCCGCAGCCTATTGCTCCGATACAACACGTGCACAGGATACTGCGCAACTGATTTTGGAAATGAACCATAAGAAGTCCGTTAAGACGGCGACATCCTCTCGTTTCTTCCGCGAACAGTTCTATGGCTCCTTCGAAGGAACTGATATGGCTGCAGCCTGGTATATGGCAGGTGGCCCTCATGGAGCATCAACCTACGCAGAAATCGTAGAAAAATTTGGAATCGGAGCCACAAAAGACTTTCTCAAAGAGGCAGATCCCTTCCACGATGCAGAATCTGAAGGGGAATTTTGGGTTCGTATTCGCGAAGGCTACCGTTTAATCGCCAATCATGCTCGTCACAGTGAAGAAGACCCGGATACTGTCATTCACCCGGTGCATGACGGTGATGACATTCTCATCATTGCCCATGGAAACCTTCTGTTGTCTCTGATGCAACGCTTCGCACCGGAAGGTTATGACCTTTCTGAGCGTCCGATGAATGGTTCGATCACCACTTTTGACTTCGATACTGACAAAATCGATGATTTTGACCATGCATTGACTCTGGTGGAATATAACCGAACCAAGTAAGTGCGCTACAGTTAGAACAGTATTGCTCGATTATCAGGAAAGTAGGTTGGTATGAGCATTGGTGATATCGCTGGCCTCATCGCAGCCATTGCCTTCGCTATCCTCGCAGGCGTCGCCATTTACCCTCTCATCCGTTTGGGCCGCATGCTTGACCAGATTGCCACAACGGTGAAGGAAGCGGGCGACCATACTCTGCCAATCTTGGATGAATCCACCACTTCCGTGCGTGAACTCAATAAGACACTGTCTGACGTCAACCAGATCACGGATTCTGCTCGCTACACCGCACGCAACGTGGGTGCTTTGACCGACCTGTATTCTTCCATGCTTTCTAAGCCAGTCATCAAAGTGGCCTCCAGCTTCTACGCTGTGAAAGAAACACTGAGTGGCTTCATGAAGCATTCGAACACAACTGCGCAAAATTCGCAGTCGGATGAGGATGGAGAAAAGAGCACAACACCAAAGGCTGCATCATCTGAGAGCTCGAAGCGTGATAATCCTGAGCAGTCGCCTCTTTCTCGAGCCAAGCATGCGAAGACGAGTGAGAGTGAAAAGCCAGAAACCAAGCCAACACCTACCGAGGAGAAGTGATGATGAAGCGACTTTTCTGGTTCGGCCTGGGCATGGCGGCAGGTATTGTTCTGGTAAGCAAAACGCGCGCATATGCACGTTCTCAAATGCCTGATGTGATGAGCAATTTCCTCATGGGCCCGGATGTGGATAACGCCCAGGCCAGCATTCAAACAGCGCGCGGCCTGATCAATGATTTCCAGCGTTTGCAAGCAAGCCGCGAGCAAGAGCTCGAGCAGCGTTTCACCCACCGTCAGGCTGAGTAATACTTTTTCGCATATTCGCTCAGTGTGCCAGAAAACTCCTCTCGTAATGTGCCGAGGTATCAATACAATCGGGAGAGTTACTGTTTAAAGAGGAAGGTTTCTGGCATGCAAACGTCTGAGATCGCCCGGAGATATCTTGACTACTTCCGCGACCATGACCATCTGATTGCACCATCTGCATCGCTCATTTCGCCGAATCCCACAACGCTGTTCACCATCGCCGGTATGGTGCCGTTCATTCCCTACCTTCTGGGTCAACAAACTCCACCGAAGACTCGCATGGCCAGCATGCAAAAGTGCGTGCGCACCCTCGATATCGATGAAGTGGGCAAGACTACTCGTCACGGTACTTTCTTCCAGATGCTGGGAAACTTCTCCTTCGGTGATTATTTCAAGGAAGAAGCAATCCACTATGCATGGGAGATTCTGACCCTTCCTCAGGATCAGGGTGGCTACGGTTTCAACCCTGAACTGCTGTGGTTCACCGTTTTCGAAGACGATGACGAAGCTCTGCACATGTGGATTAACGAAGGTGCAGATCCTACCCACATTCAAAAGCTCGGTATGGCAGATAACTTCTGGACGACCGGCGGCCCTGGCCCTGGTGGTCCTTGCACCGAAATCTTCTATGACCGCGGCCCAGCCTATGGCAAGGACGGCGGTCCAGCGGTTGATGACAACCGTTACATCGAAATTTGGGATCTCGTTTTCGAAACCTATGAAGTCGACAACGTCAAGTCCAAGACTGACTTGCACATTGTTAACGACCTTCAGCGCAAGAACATTGATACGGGCATGGGCTTGGAGCGTGTTGCTTACCTGCTTCAGGGCAAGAACAACATTTACGAGACTGACGAAGTCTTCCCAGTGATCGAAGCTGCACAGAAGCTCTCCGGCCGTACCTATGGCGAAAACGAGGAAGATGACGTTCGCTTCCGCGTTGTGGCTGACCACGTGCGTTCCGCATTGATGATCATGTCGGATGGCGTTCGCCCGTCGAATATCGGTCGTGGCTACGTTTTGCGCCGTCTTCTGCGTCGCACTATTCGCTCGATGAAGATGTTGGGCGTGGATGACGAAGTCATGCCAACCTTGCTTACCGCTTCTGAGAACGTGATGAAGAACTCTTACCCAGAGATTGAGGAGACCTTCCACGACGTTTCCGAAGCTGCGTATGGTGAGGAAGACGCCTTCCGCAGGACTCTTTCCAAGGGCACTGAAATCTTCGACATGGCAGTGTCTCAAGCAAAGAAGTCCCAGTCTGCAGACAGCCAGGCGACTGTTTCCGGCGAAGACGCTTTCAAGCTGCATGATACTTATGGCTTCCCGATCGAGCTCACCCTCGAAATGGCATCAGAAAAGGGTGTTCACGTCGATGAGAAGGCCTTCCGTGAGCTGATGGCTGAGCAGCGTAACCGCGCGCGTCAGGATGCTTTGAAGAAACGCCACAATGTGGACTTGTCCATCTACGACGATTTCCGTAAGACGATGAGCGAGCCGCAGAAGTTCTTGGGCTACCAGCAGTTCGACTCTCGCGCTAAGGTGCTGGGAATTCTTACGGAACAAGGCCCTGTCACTTCTGTTAGTGCACCAGCAACCGTGGAAGTCGTGCTGGACCAGACTCCGTTCTATGCCGAGCGCGGTGGTCAGCAGGCTGATCATGGCCAGATTCTTTCCGATAACGGTGCAGAACTGGAAGTTGATGACGTGCACGAAGTGGTGAAGGGATTGACTGTTCACCAGTGCCGTCTGACTGAAGGTACTTTGGCTGTGGACGACGCGGTGGATGCTCAAATTGACGTTGCTCGTCGTGCTGGCTTGGCTCGCTCTCATACTGCAACCCACGTTTTGCACAAGGCATTGCGTGAGGTTCTCGGCCCGCAGGCTACCCAGCGTGGCTCTGTTGTTGCCCCTGACTTCTTGCACTTTGATTACCAGTGGCCAAAGGCTCCATCGCGCTCTCAGATTGATGACGTGGAAGCACGCGTCAATGAGATTGCCATGGAAGACCTCCAGGTTGTGCCAGAATATATGCCACTGAAGAAGGCTGAAGAGCTGGGTGCTGATCACCTCTTCTCCGACAAGTATGGTGACATCGTGCGTGTGGTGACCATCGGTGACGGTTGGTCGCGTGAGCTGTGCGGTGGCACTCACTTGGATTGGACAGGAAAGATTGGCAATTTTGTCATCACTTCTGAGTTCTCCAATGGTTCTGGCGTGCGCCGCGTGGATGCTTACATGGGTTATGAAGGTTACCGTCGTAACCATGCTGAGCGTCAGCTGGTGAGCACTCTGGCTGGTTCGCTCAACGTTTCAACTGATGGTGTTCTCGAGCGTGTGGAACAAGCTTTGGCTGACCTCAAGCAGGCTCAGCGTGAACTTGCCGATATGCGTTTGGCAGCCCTGAAGGCTTCTGAAGCTCACATTGTTGAGAACGCCTTGGCAAACGAAAAGAACGGTGTTGTCGTTGCAGCCAGCAACTTTGGACAGTTCGGTGATGCAAACCAGGTGCGCCCAGTTGTTATGGAGATTCGTGAGAAGCTCGGCAATGACAAGCCAGTTGTGGTTGCCATCGCAGGAACCAGCGCGGAAGGCAGGCCAGTGGTCTTCGTTGCTACCAACGAAGAAGCACGCAATAAGGGCTTGAAGGCTGGCGATATGGTTCGCACGCTTTCTCAGATGCTCGGCGGTGGCGGTGGCGGCCGTCCTGACTTCGCTCAGGGTGGCGGTAAGGACGCTTCTGCAATCGACGCTGCACTAGCTCAGCTGGTTTCTACCGTCCAACAGTGAAACACTGTTACACCGGTAAAACAGAATAATGTCACAGCATGAGACTGCACCCAACCTGCATAAGAGCGTAGGTAGGTGAGGGGCATGCTGAAGTGGGGAAGGAAAGAATGATCTTTCCTTCCCCTCGTTTATATGAGGCTGGTTGTGCTCAACACAAGAAGTGCATTCCAGTTCGTTCTTGTTCTTGCTAAGGTTGAGCAGGGTCAATAATGAGGAGGGGCCATGGGTGTTTGGTTGGGAGTTGATTTAGGTAACGCACGAGTAGGGCTCGCACTCTCTGATCCATCGGCTCAGTTGGCTTTTCCTTTGCAAAATATTAAAGTGTTTGGCGACTCCTTTGTTGCTTTGAATCCGGTGATTGACCTTATCGAGGAACAGCATGTGGAGGCTGTTGTTATTGGCGATCCGTTGACGCTTGCCGGGAAGGTAGGCGCTGCTGCCAGAAAAGCAAAGCGCTGGGCCAAGCAACTCACTCTTCGCCTCGAAAGGCTTGAGCTACCGGTTCCTCGAATTATTTTTCAGGATGAACGATTAACCACTGTGACTGCCCACCAACAGTTGAGAAGTGCCGGATATTCGCAAAGAACTGACCGGCAAATGGTTGATCAACAAGCTGCAGTGATAATCTTGCAAGCTGCTTTGGATGCCTACAATTATCCTGAGAAAAACCCGATACCTCCTCAAGATTTTCTCGATCCAATGCCGACGTTTGAAGAAATTGCTCTTTCTGACGACGATATTCCTGACGTTTTGAAAAAGTATTTCCAGTAAGGGGAGAGGACAACCATGAATGACAAAAACAAGCCAGCCTCTTCCTCTCCTCATGAGATGGAAGACTTCTTGCAGCGCTTACAAGCATCGCAAGAAGAACAACAGCTCGATCAGCAAATGCACGATTCCTCACTGGATGGTTTTGCTGACTTTACTGGTATGGACGAGGATGATGCACAGTCGCTCTTCTCATTCGCTGATACTTCCGAAACTGCAGGTGAGAATGATGGATCAGACACGTCTGCATTAACTTCAGCAAGCAGCACCACCCAGAATGCTTCACCAGCATCTGGCCCCTCAAATGCTGCTCCAGCGCCCGTTTTGACGCGCGTTGCACTGCGTAATGAGAGACGACGCAAGAACATCCGTCGTGTGATAGGAATTATTGTCGCCATTGCACTCGTCATTGTGCTGGGCTGGGCAGGCGTGAAAGTCTACCGTAAGGTGAGAAGCATTCAGGCTGCTAATCAGCAAGCACAACTGGAAGCACAGAAGGCGAAGCGGGCCACGGATTACCCAGGCCCGGGTGAAGGCTCGGTTGAATTCACTGTGGAGAAGGGTCAAGGTTCTGGTGAGATCGGCGAAAACCTTGTCAAACAAGGTATCGTCGCATCAGTCGCTGCCTTTGACGCTGCAGTGGTGAATGCCGATGCTGCTCAAAAGCTTCAGCCAGGCACCTTCCAATTGAAGTACAAGATGGCTTCGAAAGATGTTGTGGCGATTCTGGTGGACCCGACAAAGGCTGAAGGCATGATCAACGTGACAGCAAGTACCCGGGTTTCTGCTGTCATTTCTGCAGCTTCACAGCTAATGAACCTTCCTCAGAGCGATTTCCAAGCCCTGGTGGATTCTCATGGTGATGGCATTCTTCCTCCTGAAGCTAAGGGGTCATTCGAGGGCTGGTTGCAACCCGACACGTATAACCCGAAGGATTATTCTTCTGCGCACGATCTCTTTGCGGACATGGTCAAGAAGCGCATCGCCTTCCTGGATGAAAACAAAGTTCCTACCGGAGATGAACGCGAGAACATTCTTATTCGTGCCTCCATCATTGGTGGAGAGGTGAATAGGGAAGAGTACTACGGTCAAGTATCGCGAGTGATTGAGAACCGCTTGAAGAAGAATATGCCTCTGGGAATGGATTCCACCGTGGCATATGGTTTCGGTGTGGACCCTCACGGTTTGACTCAAGCGATGCTTCAGGATGAATCGAACCCGTATAACTCGCGAATTCAGAAGGGCTTGCCGCCAACGCCGATCAATCAGCCGAATTTGGCAATGATTGATGCCGCAATGAACCCGACGCCTGGCGACTGGCTCTACTTTGTCACCGTCAATCTCAGCACTGGTGAGACGAAGTTCACTGCCGATTATTCCGAGTTTGAAAAGTATTCGCAGGAATACCAGCAGTGGGAAGCGAATAACTAAACGGACTATCTCATTCATGGCGGATGAATGAGAAGGAGAGTGGGGATGAGCACGCTCCACGTCCACAACAGGTGAGGAAGAAGGCGGAGTTGTCGAGCTCCGCCTTCTTTGCGTTGCGGCTCCTTTTCCTCACGCTGGTGGCTGACAAGTGCGTGCACTGATGTAGCGAACCATAGCAAACACCACAGCAACAGGGCGTCAGTTACTGGCCAGAGCAGTGTCAGGGTTTGTGCGCTCAGCGCTGCTGCCCAGACGTCAGCAAGGCCAAAACCGCTCTGAGGTGGCAACTGAGGTGGCAGCTGAGGAGATAACTCAGTTGGTGACGCAGCTTGAGTTTGAGCTGAATCGCTCGCCGCGACTCGAGCTAAAAACTTCGACTGTACTCCTGTACGCACGTTGTGAATTGCAGCCGAGTCTTGACGTTTTCCTGCGGTTTTCGTGAGCCGATGGCACAGGAAGCCCAGAGCGCATATGCTTACTCCCACACTCAGCGCAGTGACAATCTGGGTGAAAAGCTGGGTGACAATCGGGGTAGAAGCCTGGAGAGGTGAAGGCGCCGACGACGTGAGGCTTGAGGAGTCGAGGCCTGGCCGCGCAGAAGCCGAAGACTCGAGGCCCAGCCACTTGAGTCCAGAACCGTTAAGTTCCAACCAGTCGAAACCTCTCCAACCAACAAACCAAGCCCCAGTGACAACCGCCACGCTAGCCGCAAATTGGCAGGTAGCCGCGCGCAGGAAAGTTCGACGGCGCACCAATCCGCAGTGATAATCTTGGCGAGCAGCAGAGAGTAACGCCATGCTCGCGCTGACCACGAAAATGATGCGAAGAAGAAGAGTGAGAGTTGTCATGAGGCCATCGTGACAGAGCAGACAAGAGTGAACAGGAATTTTTCTGCAGTGTGGATAACTTGAGCAAAATCGGCGTGTTGGGCTCGTATGAAGCCAATCTCTCTGAGAGGTGAAATATGAGCGGCTCGAGTCGTGTCTCAATGTTAGACTGGGGAAACATGGTAGAACAGCACAGCATCGAAAACCACCATGTAACTAAGCAGATTTTCATCACTGGCGGCGTTGTGTCCTCCCTTGGTAAGGGCCTCACCGCATCCTCCCTCGGACGTCTTCTCCGCTCTCGCGGAATTCGCGTTCTCCAGCAGAAGCTTGACCCTTACGTCAACGTCGATCCAGGCACCATGAACCCATTCCAGCATGGTGAGGTTTACGTGACGGAGGACGGCGCAGAAACCGATCTCGACCTCGGCCATTACGAGCGTTTCCTGGGAGTTCCGCTCTCTCAACGCGCTAACGTGACCACCGGCCAGATCTACGAATCTGTGCTGCGCAAGGAGCGCGAGGGCAAGTACCTCGGCGAATGCGTTCAGGTCATTCCTCACATCACCAACGAGATCAAGGACCGCATGCGCGCCCAGGCTGGTGATGATGTGGACGTCATCATCACCGAAATCGGCGGTACGGTTGGCGATATTGAATCTCAGCCATTCATGGAGGCAGCTCGCCAAGTGCGCCGCGAACTGGGCCCAGACAACTGCATGTTCATCCACGTCTCCCTGGTTCCTTACATTCAGGCAGCTCACGAGATGAAGACGAAGCCAACTCAGCACTCCGTCATGATGCTGCGTCAGCTGGGAATCACTCCTGATGCCCTCGTCCTGCGTTCCGTCACTCCGGTTTCCGAGTCCATCAAGGACAAGGTTGCTCTGATGTGCGACGTCGACCGTGAAGGTATCATCAACACTCCTGATGCTGAATCCATCTACGAAGTTCCATCCATCCTCTTCCGTGAGGGCTTGGATACTTACGTGGTTCGCAAGCTTAACCTCCCATTCCACGACGTGACGTGGGGCGAGTGGGGCGAGCTGCTCAACCGCGTTCACAACCCGAAGCACACCGTTCGTATTGCTCTGATCGGCAAGTACGTCGACCTCCCTGATTCTTACCTCTCCGTCGTCGAAGCTTTGAAGGCAGGTGGCTTCGGTAACTGGTCCAAGGTGGAGATCAAGTGGGTTGCTTCCGACAACCTCGAAACCATGGAAGGCGCCCAGAAGAACCTCGCTGATTGCGATGGCATCATCATTCCTGGCGGCTTCGGCGTTCGTGGTGTCGACGGTATGGTGACCGCTTTGCGCTGGGCTCGTGAAAACAAGGTCCCGGCCCTGGGCTTGTGCTTGGGCTTGCAGACCATGGTGATCGAGTATGCTCGCGACGTCATGGGCTTGGAGGACGCCAACTCCACTGAGTTTGAGCCAAATACGACGAACCCAGTGATCGCCACGATGGAGGAACAGAAGTCCATCCTGCAAGACTCCAACATGGGCCACACCATGCGTTTGGGCTCTTACCCCGCAAAGCTCGTCGATGGTTCTTTGGCTGCTCAGCTCTACGGTACGACTGATATTACTGAGCGTCATCGCCACCGTTACGAAGTGAATGTCGATTACATGGAGCGCATTCAGAAGGCTGGTTTGAAGATCTCGGGTACGAGCCCAGATGGTCATCTGACTGAGTTTGTTGAGCTTCCTCAGGACGTTCACCCGTTCTACATCGCAACCCAGGCTCATCCTGAGTTCAAGTCTCGCCCGTACGCTCCACACCCGCTGTTCCAGGGCTTGATTGCTGCCGCTCTTGATTATCAGGCTGCTCGCGATGCTGGCAAGGGTATTCCAAGCGCCAACCCGAAGGCTGAGAAGGCTGAGAAGGAAGACGCTGAGTGACACTCGGGCTGGCTTTTAGCTCCTAGCTGAGAGTTGCTTGAGATTATCACTGTGATGAAAGCTGGAAGGCCGTTGTTCCGAAAGGGATAACGGCCTTTGCTGTATGTGCCCCGCGCAAAGTTGCGCGGAAAGTGATGGGGGAGCTGTACACCACAATGGCGTAATTCTGCGCTTTCCGAGCTATCTCTTTGCTCGACACTTCGGAGGGGCAAAGGTTAAGGGACTGGGTAAGCTAAAAAACCCAGAGACAATTATTCCTATATCGGGGGTGAAACTGTGGCGGAGAACAAACAGGCTCTCACGGCTGATAAGCCTGCGAATGAACGCGAGTCTGCCGACGTTGAGATGGGTCAATATGTTTTTGACCGCACCCGAGCTAATGACGACAAAATTGAAGCCGACGAGAAAATTCTCGCCGAGTTTGGCAATGGTTACAACTACGGTTGGCATGATTCTGATGCTGCTGGCCAGGCTGCAAAGAAGGGTATCGACGAGAATGTCGTGCGCGAAATTTCAGCCGACAAGCATGAGCCAGAATGGATGCTGGACCTGCGTTTGAAGGGTTTCCAAGCATTCTTGGAAAAGCCAATGCCACAGTGGGGTGTTGACCTCTCTGGTTTCGATGCTCAGGATTTTAAATATTACGTTAAACCGATGGACCATCAGGCAAAGTCATGGTCTGACCTTCCACCGGACATCAAGAACACCTATGACCGTTTAGGCATTCCAGAAGCTGAGAAGCAGAGGCTTGTCGCTGGTGTGGCAGCTCAGTATGAGTCGGAAGTGATTTACAATTCGATTCGCGAAGAGCTCGCGAGCCAAGGTGTTATCTTCTGCGACACAGATACTGCAGTGCAAAAGTACCCTGACTTGGTGAAGAAGTACTTCAACACTGTGGTCAGGTACAACGACAATAAGTTCGCTGCTTTGAACACTGCTGCATGGTCCGGCGGCTCCTTCGTGTATGTGCCGAAGGGCGTTCACGTCACCATTCCACTACAGGCTTATTTCCGTATTAACACGGAAAATATGGGCCAGTTCGAGCGCACGCTGATTATTGCCGACGAAGGCTCCTACGTGCACTATGTGGAAGGCTGCACAGCTCCTCTGTATTCCACAGATTCTTTGCATGCTGCTGTGGTGGAGATTATTGTGGAGCCTCACGCTCGCGTGCGCTACACCACCGTTCAGAACTGGTCGAATAACGTGTACAACTTGGTCACTCAGCGTGCTTACGTCAAGGAAGGCGGAACTATGGAATGGGTCGATGGCAACATCGGCTCGAAGGCTTCCATGAAGTATCCTGCATGCATTCTGGCTGGTGAGTACGCCAAGGCATCCACGCTTTCGCTTTCCTTCGCTGGCCCTGGCCAGTATCAGGATACGGGTGCCAAGATGATCCATCTGGCTCCTCACACTTCTTCGACGATTGTGTCGAAGTCCATTTCCAAGGGCGGTGGCCGCTCCTCGTACCGTGGTTTGGTGAAGATTCCGAAGGGTGCTTTTGACGCGCATTCTTCCGTTTCCTGCGATGCCTTGCTGGTGGATGAGTTCTCTCGCTCGGATACGTACCCGCATGTGGATGTTCGTGAGGATGAAGTCACCATGTCGCACGAGGCTACTGTTTCCAAGGTTTCTCAGGATCAGCTCTTCTACCTGCAGCAGCGTGGTATCGAAGAGCGTGAGGCTATGGGAATGATCGTTCGCGGCTTTGTGGAGCCAATTTCGCGTGAGCTTCCTATGGAATACGCACTGGAATTGAACCGTTTGGTCGAACTGCAGATGGAGGCTTCCGTCGGATGAGTGAGAAAGAGATGAACACCACGTCAACGCCAGATTCTGATGGTTTCCGCCGCTCCGGCACCACAAAGCCAGTGGAAACTGCAGAGCAGAAGGCTCGTCGCGCTCAAGCTCAGGCTAATACTTCGGAAGCGCAGCGTATTGAAAACGCGCGTCAGAAGGATCGCGAGCTCAAGAACGAGCAGAGTGCATCGGGTGCGTCAGATGAGCAAGCGGCTCCTGCTGAAGTTCGTATGCCACAGTACGACCCGAAGGACCCGTACAAATTCCCTGCTCAAATGCCGTCTAGCGCGGATTCCATGATTCGCTCCTTTGACCCTGCTGATTTCCCTCAGCCTAAGGCTAAGGACAATGAGTGGCGCTATTTGGACATGGACAAGATCACTGAGTTCATGCAGCCTTTCACTCCCACGAACCTCACCCAGGTGAGTGTCAGTTTTGAGGATGGTTCTGCGGTTCCTCAGCTTTCTGACAAGCAGACTAGCCGTGAGCTGGGCGTGAGCTTTGGCCAGATTAGCAAGAATGAGTACCCTGCAGGCTCGGTGAGCAAGCCCGTCGACCTCACCGCAGCAATCCAGTGGCAGGCAACCCAGCGCGTGTACTGGCTCAACATCACCTCTGATGTAGAAAAGCCAGTGATCATTCGCGTGCACTCGAATAATGCCGAGCGCGATGCCCTCCACTTCGTCATCACTGCTGCGGCGAACAGCCATGCAAGTGTGGTGGTTATGCATGATGGTTTGGCTCACTTGAACGAAGGCATGGAGATTAGCACTGGTGCTGATTCCACTCTGAACTTCACCACCGTTCAACAGTGGGATGAAGCTAGTAAGCATGTGGGCACCGAGCGCATCCACGTGGGGGCAAACGCAGAATTGCGTCACCGCGTGGTCACTCTCTCCGGCAACTTCGTGCGTCTGCGCATGGACCCTGATTACGCCGGTAAGAAGGGCTTCCTTGATATGTTGGGTATCTACTACGTGCTGCCAGGCGATTACGCTGAGCATCGCACGATGGTGTGCCACAACCAAGCAGACTGCAAATCTCGTGTCATCTATAAAGGTGCTCTCGACGGTAAGGGCGCGCGTTCCGCATGGGTGGGTAACGCTCTCATCCTGCCAACAGCACCGAATACCGATTCCTACGAGCTCAACCGCAACCTCGTGCTCAAGCCGGGCGCCATTGCCGACTCGGAGCCACAGTTGGAGATTGAGAACGGTGACATCATCGGCGCTGGTCATGCATCCAGCGTCGGCCGCTTTGAAGACGAACAGCTCTTCTACTTGGAGTCGCGCGGTGTGAGCGAGGAGAATGCTCGCAAGCTCGTCGTTCGTGGCTTCTTCGAAGAGCTGATCAACCAGATCGGCGTCGAATCGGTTCAAACAGCCTTGATGCAACGTATTGAAGAAAGACTGGCCAAGGGCGAATCTGCGGCTATGACTCAAGTTTTGGAGGATAAGTGATGGCTGAAGTGGCAACCAATGTGAGCGAGCAGCACACCCTGGAAATCAGGGGATTGCGTGCAGGAGTGCAAACCAAGGAAGGTCGTAAGGAGATCCTCAAAGGCGTCGACCTGACCATCCACACCGGCGAAGTTCATGCCATCATGGGCCCGAATGGTTCGGGTAAGTCCACTTTGGCATACACTCTTGCAGGCCACCCTAAGTATGAGGTGGATGGCGGCGAAGTGCTGCTTGACGGTCAGAACTTGTTAAAGATGAAGCCGTATGAGCGTGCTCGTGCAGGCCTCTTCCTGGCGATGCAGTACCCCGTTGAAGTTCCTGGAGTTTCGATGACCAACTTCTTGCGCACTGCTGTCACCGAGGTTCAGGGTTCAGCCCCGAGCCTTCGTCAGTGGGTGGAGGAGCTGTCCACGGAGATGAAGCGTTTGCGCATGGACCCGAAGTTCGCTCAGCGTTCAGTCAACGAAGGCTTCTCTGGTGGTGAGAAGAAGCGTGCCGAGGTGCTGCAGATGGAGCTTCTCAAACCAAAGTTCACCATTATGGATGAGACGGATTCCGGCCTGGACGTGGATGCTCTGCGCATTGTGTCGGAAGGTGTGAACCATGCAAAGGATGTCAACCACTTTGGTGTGATGCTCATCACCCATTACACGCGCATTCTTCGCTACATTCACCCTGATTTCGTGCACGTTTTCGCCGATGGTCACTTCGTTCGTACCGGTGGCCCTGAGCTTGCTGATGAGCTGGAAGAGTCCGGTTACGATCAGTACCTGCCAGAAGGCGTGAGCGAATCGGCACAGGCCTGAGCTCAGCAGGACGGCATCGGTAGATTATCAGCATGAATGAATCGGCATTACTATGAGTTCCTCTGAATTTTCTAGCGAGCAAGGATGGCAGGAACGGGTCGCCTCACAATTCCCGCTCCTGCAATCGCCTCGCGCGCAGAAGGGGTTTGGCTCAGCAGAACACCCTTCGCGTTTGGCCTACTTGGATACTGCGGCAACATCACAAAAACCGCAGGTGGTGATCCAAGCAGAGCAGGCATTCTATTCCTCGATTAACGCAGGAGTTCACCGAGGAACTCATCGTCTTGCCGTTGAAGCAACGCAAGCTTACGAAACAGCGCGTGCGCGTATTGCCGCCTTTGTGAACGCGAGTTCTGAGGAAGGTCAGGAGGAGATTGTTTTCACCTCGGGTGCCACCGCAGGCCTCAACGAGTTGGCGACGAGCATTGGCTGGGCGAGCTTGCCGGCAGCCCTCTCTGACGTTGATGAGCAGGCGCGTGCTCGTTTCGGGCTTCATGAGGGTGATGAGATTCTCACCAGCATTGCAGAACACCATTCCGTGCTCCTGCCATTCCAACAGTTGGCTCGCCGCACGGGTGCCACGCTCACCATTGCTGACGTTGAGGATGATGGTCGTCTGGATGCTCAAAAAGTGTGCGACAAGATTACCCCTCGTACGAAGATTGTCGCTCTGACAGCGGCGAGTAACGTTACTGGCGCTCTGACTCCGCTCAAAGCAATCGTGCAGAAGGCTCACCAGGTAGGTGCGCTGGTCATTGCTGATTTTTGCCAGGCTGCACCGCATATTCGCCTCGATGTTGCGGACCTCGACGTGGACTTTGCCTGCTGGTCAGCGCATAAAATGTACGGTCCTACCGGCGTGGGCTTCCTCTACGGCAAGCGCGAGCTGCTGGAACTACTGCCTCCAGCGAACTTTGGTGGTGAGATGGTGGACCTTGCTTGGCTGGATAAGCCGGCACAGTGGTCAGCCGCGCCTTTCAAGTTTGAGGCGGGAACGCAACCGGTAGCTCAGGTAGTTGCTGCTGGTGTGGCAGCTCAATGGCTTACTTCTGTCGGTTTTGACGCTCTTCAAGCTCATGAGCGTGAGATTGGCACTGCACTGTTGAAGGTTGCCGATATTCCTGGCATCCGTGTGCTCGGGCCCTTGGATATGAACGAGCGTCTCGCAACCGTGAGCTTTGAAGTTGAGGGTGTTCACCCTCATGATGTGGGTCAATTCCTCGATTCGTACGGTGTGGCAATCAGGACGGGTCACCACTGTGCTCAGCCTATTCACCGTCGTTTTGGCGTGTATTCTTCCAACCGTGCGTCGGCGGGAGTGTATACCACGACGGAGGATGTTGAACAGTTTATGGATGCGGTTGCTCAGATTCGCCCGTATTTCTTAGGTAAGTAGGAGTAGAAAGGAGAGCATGATGTTTGACGATCCTTTCGCACTGAACTCGCTCTTTGGAATTTCTGAGCAGGGCAGTATTGAAGACTCTGCTGTAGATCCCGCTTTGGAGCAGATGTACCAAGAGTTCATTTTGGAAGCGTCGCGCGATCCTCACGGTAAAACGCATTTTGCTCCTGATGTTGCTCAAGAAAATTCGGATGCCAGAGAAAACCCGGGTGATCAAGAGAACCAAGGTACACAAGAGACTCAAGGTACACGAGAGAATCAGCGCAGTGACAATCTCGTGTCGGCCTTGAGCAGCCAAGAGCAGAGCCATGAGTACTGCCAGGCGGACTCTCACCAATTCAACCCGACGTGCGGCGACGAGGTGACTGTGCGCGTTGCCATCAAGCAAGAAGAGGGCAAGCCGGCAGTTATCGAGCAGCTGGTGTGGGATGGGCACGGTTGCTCAATTTCCCAGGCGAGCCTGTCGGTTCTGCATGACATGGCGCAAGGCAAAAGCGTCGACGAATTCATGAAGTTGCACCGCGCATTCCGCGAGCTGATGGATTCGCGAGGCAAAGGCGTCGACGATGCTGCAACGGCGGATGCTTTAGGCGATGCGATGGCTTTCCAAGGAGTCTCGCGATTCCCGATGCGCATTAAGTGCGCACTGCTGGGCTGGGAAGGTACGAGAGACGCTGTGGCGAAAGCTTTAGCAACAATTTCTCCAGATTAAATTCCTCCAGATTATCAGTGAGGTCACTGCATCGTCGTGAGCTCACTGATTAGCAGCTGCAAGGCTGAAGAGGTAGGATTGCAGGATAGTCTGCTGAAAACAGCATTGAAAAATGAAATTCAGTGACAACAGCACAAAACGAAAGTAAAGCTATGGCAGATAATAATTTTGAGCCGGAAGCCGTGCGCAAGGCTCGCGAATATGCGAGCTCAGGTGACTTCAACCCGTTCTCGGAAAAATCTTTCGCCCCCACTTTGGAAGCAAGCCAACAGGCGGGTGCTGCTCAACCACGCAAGGTTGAGTTGAAAGCTCACGATGAGGTGGGCGAGCAAACCGCACAGGCTGTTCTCGACGCAATGAAGGACGTTATCGACCCTGAGCTCGGCATCGATGTGGTGAATCTGGGCTTGGTTTATGGTGTGGAAATTGATGAGAAGGGTCGCGCCATTTTGACGATGACTCTCACCACTCCTGCCTGCCCGCTGACAGATCTCATTGAAGATGAGGCGGCCAGCATGCTCGCACCTGTGGTGGAGTACTTCCGTGTTGATTGGGTGTGGACTCCTGCATGGGATGTGTCGATGATCACCGAAGATGGTCGTACCATGCTCAACGCGATTGGATACGATTTCTGAGTTTCTGCGCGAATAAGCGCGATCGCGCGATGAGATGCGCGCGAATGAAGCGAAATTTCATGAGTGCATCTTATCGATCGCGCAAGCTGAAGCGCGCACAACGCAAGAGGTGCAGTTTGAAAGAAGTGTGAGAGGGGAGTAGCGAGAGCTACTCCCTTCTTGCGTTGCGCACATCGGCAAAGTTGGGCACGCTCACAAAGTTGTGTAGCACCCATAAATTTTCGCATATTCACACAATTCACAGCGGCGGCCTGCTTGCGCGCAAGCGCGAGAAATGCTAGTCTGGTTACTTCTTCTCTGTGGCCGAGAAAGCGCAGTGATAATCTCGGGCGTGTCGTCAGTTAAAGAGAAGCGTTCTCCTATCTTATTCCTAGTGCTTTGTAACACTTTGTTAACATAACTGTAACCTTAAAGCCATTTAAGTAGCACAATCTAACAAGGAACACAGTGCAAAAGGCACAGTGCCAGACCCACAACTATGTGCGAGCCCGGTGGGCAGCACGAAAGGGATAAAAATGGCAGAAATGAAGAATATTTTCAGCTGGCAACTGCACGGAGATGGTAAGCATCTCGGCCCAGGCGAGGTTGTTGCTCCATGGGAGCGTTTGAGCTGGGCACGTACAGCCTCCGTTGGCGCACAGCACGTTATCGCAATGTTCGGCGCCACCTTCTTGGTTCCAATTCTGACGGGCTTCGATCCATCCGTCACCCTGTTCTTCACCGCATTTTCAACGGTCCTGTTCTTGCTCATCAACAAGAACGTTCTTCCTAGCTACTTGGGCTCTTCCTTCGGCTTCATCGCTCCAGTTACCGCAGTGGTGAGCGCACACAAGGGCCTGGCAGTCGCATCCTTCGGTATTCTTTCCACTGGTCTGGTCCTGGCTCTGGTCGGCCTGATCGTCCACTTCGCAGGCTCTCGCTGGATTGACATTATCATGCCACCAGTCGTGACCGGCGCCATCGTGGCCATCATCGGCTTCAACCTGGCCCCAGCTGCTTGGAACAACTTCAAGCAGGCTCCAGACACCGCAGTCGTCACCCTCGTTGCAGTTCTCATCATCCCCGTCCTGCTGCGCGGAATGCTCGGCCGCTTGAACATTTTGCTCGGCGTTCTCGTCGGTTACTTCTACGCAGTCGCACGCGGCCAGGTCAACTTCAAGGCTGTGGAGCAGGCAGCATGGATCGGCCTGCCAGCCTTCCACACTCCAAAGGTTGACTTCTCTGTCCTTGCAATGTTCATCCCAGTCGTCCTCGTCCTCATCGCTGAGAACATCGGCCACGTCAAGTCTGTGGCTCTCATGACTGGCAAGAATTACGACGACCAGATTGGCACCGCACTCTTCGCAGACGGCCTCGGCACCGTGTTCGCAGGCTTCGGTGGCGGTTCCGGCACCACCACCTACGCTGAGAACATCGGCGTGATGGCTGCAACCAAGGTCTACTCCACCGCGGCTTACTGGTGCGCAGCAGGCTTCGCCTTCATCCTCTCCCTCTGCCCGAAGTTCGGCGCACTGATCAACACCATTCCAGTCGGCGTACTCGGCGGCGTCACCACCTTGCTCTACGGCATGATCGGTATGCTCGGCGTTCGAATCTGGGTGGAGAACCACGTTGACTTCTCCAGCAACGTCAACCTCTCCGTGGCCGCAGTCACCATGATCATCGGTATCGCCGACTTCTCCTTCGCCATCAACGGCATCGGCTTCAACGGCATCGCCATCGGCTCCGTGCTCTGCCTGGTGATCTACCACTTCATGGCAGGCCTCGGCCGCTTGACTGGCACCGTCCTTCCTGAAGAAGCAAAGCCTCTGGAGGCCAACTCTCAGGGTGCCGGCGTCGGTGACGCTGCAGCTTCCGTCGAAACTCAGGAAAAGGTTGCCGCTGCAAAGACAACCAAGGCCTGATGACAGCATAGCCTGAGATTATCAGCGCTCATATGCAAGTGGGAGAGCAGATTTCTGCTCTCCCACTTTTTGTCTGTACAGCCTTGAGTTGTGCGGGCTGATAATCTGAAGAAATTCTAACTATTGACCAGCAAGCCTTGTGCCGCGCGGATCGCGTAGAAAGCCACCGCAGAACTTGCCGCAACATTGAGCGAATCAACATGGTGAGCCATCGGAATTTTCACCGTGTAATCAGCAGCGCGCAAAGTACGAGGCATGAGGCCCTCGCCTTCTGTACCAAAGATCAGAGCAACCTTACCGATATGCTCAGGCGCGTCTTTGGGCAGAGCACAACGGCGGGCGAGCTCAGGAAGGGATAGCGAGTCGTCGCGCAAAGCCATAGCAACAGTAGTAAAACCAAGGTCTTTCAGCTCCTGGATCGACGGGTTTGGCCACTGGTGGTAATCATCTCCGCCAATGCGAGTCCACGGAACCTGAAAAACAGTGCCCATCGAAACGCGCACTGAACGGCGGTACAGGGGATCAGCGCAAGAAGGCGTGACCAGAACGGCATCGACGTTCAGAGCCGCGGCGGAGCGCACCATAGCGCCAATATTTTCGTGGTTGACCACATTCTCCAGCACTGCCACCAAGCTCGCCCCCTTGCACACCTCAGAAACGGAAGGGAGAGGCCAGCGCTTCATAGCAGCCAGAGCGCCACGATGCAAGCGAAAACCAGTCAACTGAGTGAGAAGCTCCTCAGAAGCGACGAAAACGGGAACATCAGGGCCCCACGTGCGATCAACGAAATCAAACTCCTCCTGCATCTGGGCCAACCAGCGCTCTTCCAACAAGAAGCTCAACGGCTCAACATAAGCATCAAGAGCGCGGTCAATCACCTTGGGCTGTTCGGCGATGAACAGGCCTTTGGCAGGCTCCAGGCGATTTCTTAATTGCAGTTCAGTAAGATTGGTGTATGCCTGAACTTGAGGGTCATTCAGATCGGTAATAGGGATGATTTTCACCCTTGCAGTCTAGCAAGCAGTCAAGAGCCAGAGGGGAGGCGGGTATGGGCTTGCGAACGCCGAAGCAAGGCTCGAAGCGATACCGATACCTCCGTTCTGTGCGCCTTCGTAAGCCTAAGCCGCGCGAGTTCGTTAAATACCAGCATTGCCCAGCAACCGGGAAAGTCTGCTATGCGACTCAGGATGAAGCAATTCTCGTTCTGGGCAAGACGCAGTGGTCGAAGGATAGGGAGAAGCGCCACGAGAAGCGAGTCTATCAATGCCCTAACTGTCATCAGTGGCATCTCACTTCCGTCTCACAGCTGAGCTACAGGCGGTACTTGCACCCGCGAGAGAAGGCGAAAGTTCTGCTGAGCCGGTGGAAGAACCTTGAGCACTTCGGTGGCCACCGTCCGAAAGCTCTCGATGTGTACGTCGAAAGAATAGACGGGTATTGGACGTACTCGATTGCTGAACTCGATGTGCGAGGCAAGGCGGAGACTGCTGCGAAAGCGCGAGAATATGTGCGTAAAGTGTTCCCTCATGACCTTCTCGAGGTTGGCTTAGAGTTCCACTACTTGCATGAAAAGTACTCGGACATTGAGCACGTCTATCAGCACATGTGCGAGCAACGGTATGGGGTGATTTCCCAGCGTGCGTGGCATGAGTGGATGAAGAAGTTTGACCTCGAGCCGGAGCAGGTTTTTGTGGTGCCGGAAGCTGAGGTAGAAGCAGCACAGGAAGTCGCGCCGAAAGTAGCACAGGAAGCTGAGGAAAGCGAACCACCTGCCCCGCGCACTGCCCCACATCCTGCCTCACGATCTTCCTTCAAATTCCTGACGAAGAAAGTGGACTATCGCAAGCTCAGCCTTGCGCAAACTGAGTTCATGTACTTAGAGCCGCTGCTGGCTTCGGTTCGCTCGGCGTTTTTCCGCCGTGGTTTCCGCTTCCGCAAGTATGACCCGCGCTACAAATTCCTGCCTTCGATAGTCTTTCCCAAGTATCGCACGATGATTGTGGTGAAGCCTTGCTTGTGGCATGAGGATGAGAAGTGCGAGCGCCTTCCACAGCTTTTCCCGCGTGCCCTCGAGCGATTCCACGATGCTCATCTCGATGAGTGGATGGATATGATTGACGCGCATGAAGAGTTGCGCGCTCAAGGCTGGGATGTGCTCGAATGCTTCGAGTGTGAGCTTGACGGTCGTGTGGATGAGTTTGTGGATCAGACTGCTGCTCACATGGTGCTGATGAAGATGAAGCATGCTGGTGAAAAGCAGCTTTCTGACCAGTTCCTCGAGCGCTGGCAAGCGTATGCGAAGGAGCACGATTCTGCTGATCTCGTCCCCACTCTTGCTCGCCAATACAAAGAGATTTTCACTGAGTCTTTCTTCGCCGACGGCCCCGTTCACCTTCCTCGTCGTGAGCTTGCTCAGTGGCTCTACTGGTGTGTCACCTCTCAGCAACGCAGAGAGAAATACCCGCTTCTTTCTCGTTGGAGAAGCTAGGGGAGTTTGCCAAGATTATCACTGCTGAGGAGGCACACAGCTTTCGCGAATCTGAAGCTGAGTTGGCAGAATCTGATAATTCTGGACGTTCCTTCCGTCGCGAGCAGCCACAATAAGATCAATTGCTTTTCGAGCGATGAGGTCGAATGGTACTTTGACACTCTTCCTGGTCTTTCTTCTGAAAAGAAGAGATCCGTCTTTGCAAGTTCTCCTGCAAAAGAGGATGAGGTCAAGGCGATCTTCGTAGTGAATGCGCTGACAGGAGATACTCAGTACCCTTCCGCATACTTGATGCCGCGCACAGATAATGGTTCCTATTCCGAGAGTGCGCAAAACATCATCCTCAGCATTGAAAAGCCCTTCGAAGGTGCTGAATTGATGCAGGTAGATCCGCAGACCTTTGCAGTATCTGCTGCCCGGGTTGAGCATCGTGACAATCAGGATATTGTTGTGCTGAACAATGTGGGAGGTGGACAAGGCAGATTGCTCTTCTGGCGCTGAAAGAGAAGAGCGCTCGTAGCTCAAGGCTGCGAGTCATGTAATGAGGAAATCGATGAAAAGTCATGAGAACAACTGAAGCGTACAGCTGAAAGTTGAGGGGAACTTGTTCTGAGGCTACTTGGCTGCCACCGGTGTTGAGGTGTTGCAGTAGCAAGGAAGATCATGCAGGTCCCCCTTTCTCATGCTCTTAAGCTGGAGAGAGACAGAGGAGGTATGGAGTTGGTGGTGAGGGAAGGGTAACTTAAGATTAACACCCCTAAGGCCGTACTACTGGGTGTTGGAAAAACAAAAAACCGGTTCTGGAATCAGAACCGGTTGTGAGTGTCCGGAGCGGGAGTTGAACCCGCACGGCCGTATAAAGTGGCCACTAGCACCTCAAGCTAGCGCGTCTACCATTCCGCCACCCGGACAGTGCCCGTAAGCAACGAAATAAAACTTTAACACAGATGAGCAAGTGCGCAAGGGGTTTGCACAAAAATGAGTAGTTTCGGCGTGTCGATATGAAGAGAAACCGCGTCATTTCAACAAAACACAGATTTTCAGCTCGGTTAGTACCTGGTGGCAAGATGGAGTAAAGAAGAACTCCACAGAAAAGAGCTGATATGAGCACGAACGATCCTGATTGCCTCTTCTGCAAGATTATCGCTGGTGATATTCCGAGCAGCAAGGTCTACGAAGACGAGCAGGTGTATGCCTTCAAGGATATTAACCCGAAGGCTAAGGTCCACGTTCTCGTGGTTCCTAAGGTGCATTATGCCAACGTTGCCGAGCTTGCCGAGAAGGACCCTGCACTGTTGGCACATGTTGTTCAGACTGCTCAGAAAATCGCTGACGAGCAGGCTGATGGCACCTTCCGCCTGATTTTCAACACGGGACGCAATGCAGGCCAGTCTGTATTCCACGTTCACGCTCATGTTTTGACCGGAGAGGTGTTGCCTGAGTGAGTGCCCGTTACGGCCATACGGTTCGCGTCTTCACCATTCCTGAAAACGTGGATGCGACAGAAGTGCTCGGCCCTGTCGACGCGGTTTTGCATGAGGTGGAGAAATCATTCCCACGCCTCACTTTTGTGGTGCGAGGCCATAACATCTCCATCATTTCGCAAGACGTTTTGACAGAGCCAGAGGCGATTGCTGCAGAAAACCTGTTTGAACAGTTAAGCCAAGCAGCACAAGCGAAAGCAGCTTTAGATGCTGATTCTGTTCGCCGCCTGCTCTCAGCACGTCGTCGTCACTTCGATGCTCATGGCCGCGATGTGGAATACCTCAGTGAAATCACACACAAGCATGCCGCTGGTGAAAATGCTGCAATCAAGGGTTCTGCAAGTAAGCATGCTGGAACTCACCATACGGCAGATACTCGTGCTCCTCACCAGAGCGAGTATGACACTGCTCGCAAACGCTTGAGCAGAGCACAATTCTCGCAGTTGACTGCGCACGAAACTCACACTGCTCGCACCCGTCAGTCGAGCCAAGTGGAAGGTGAACTGCCGGATGTGAGCATCCCTGCAGTCATCGCCTACGCCGGAGGAGTACCAGTGCGAGCGAAAACAGCAGGGCAGAGGCACTATGTTGCTCAAATTGCCAAGAACACCATCACATTTGGTATTGGCCCTGCAGGAACAGGTAAAACCTACCTCGCAGTAGCCATGGCAGTCCAAGCATTCCAAGAGCACCGAGTCCGTCGCATCATCTTGACACGCCCTGCCGTCGAAGCCGGTGAAAATCTGGGTTACTTGCCAGGAACCCTCGCCGAAAAGATCGACCCTTACCTCAGGCCCCTCTACGACGCGCTGTCCGACATGCTCGGAAGCATTCAGCTCAAGCAAGCCATGGACTCTGGAGCCATCGAAGTAGCGCCACTGGCTTACATGCGAGGCAGAACTCTCAATGACGCTTTCGTCATCCTCGACGAAGCGCAGAACACCACCGAGGAACAGATGAAAATGTTCCTTACTCGCCTAGGTTACAACTCGCGCATGGTCGTCACCGGAGACATCACCCAGGTTGACCTCGCCATTAGACGGTCCGGATTGCGATCCATTGAACACATTTTGCAAGGAATACCGGCAATCAGCTTCGTGCACTTCACCGATACCGACGTCGTACGCCATTCCCTCGTCGCCGCAATCGTCAACGCCTACAACAAGCACGATGAGGAACGCGAAGCACGCGCTGCACGTGCACATACTGACCCACAGCGCAACAGCCGCAACGAAAAGGAGAACTGATGAGCGTTGAAGTAGCAAACGAAACAGAGTGGAGCATCGACCCCAAACAGTTCTCCGACCTCGGAGCTTTCGTCCTCGACCAAATGAGAGTGAGCCCCGGGGCGGACCTCACCATTACTTTCGTCGACCCACAAACCATTGCCGACCTGCACGAGCGATGGATGGGTTTAATCGGGCCAACCGACGTGATGAGCTTCCCCATGGACGAACTGCGCCCCGGAAAAGACGGCGCACTCACACCAGCTGGCATCCTCGGTGACATCGTGCTCTGCCCTGATGTGGCAATCCAGCAAGCGCACGCATCCGGGCATTCCGGCATCGAAGAAATGCTGCTGCTCACCGCACACGGAATCCTGCACTTGCTCGGCTTCGACCACATGGAGCCCGAGCAGGAGCGAGCCATGTTCGACCTGCAGCGCCAACTCATGCTCCTCTTCATCGCCGCACGCGGAACAGCGGTCCACGAAATCGTGCTGCCCGAAGGTGCGGAGGACATGCTGGCCAGCTACTATCGCGACCATCCAGAACTGCCTCGCGCAGGTTCAGAAAAGTTCATCCACTCAGGCGCCTCCGATGGGCCAACACAAGGCTTGTCAGGCCAGCCGGAAGAGGATGATGCTGAAGTCCAGAGCGACGAGCAAATCAACTTCGAGCAGCTGAAAGCCAATGACGAACGTTTTGGCTTGCCACAAAACGACTGGGTCGGCAGGCCAGAAAGCGAGCCGGAACACAATAACGGCTCCGATGACGCGTCAAACACGTCACCATACAGTGAGAAGTGAGGCGAAGAGCAGTGGAAAAACTGACTCTGGAAATAGTTCTAGCCATAGTCTTCGGCCTGATCGCCATCCTCGACATGTGGTTCTCCATCGTGCTGTCCAGCCTCGAATCGGCAGTCATGCGCGTCACCCGAACCTCGCTCAACAACCGATCCCTGGCAATCCAAGCCGATGAAGACCTTACCGACTTCGAACGCGCCCGCAAACTCAAGAAGATTACCAGGGTGCAAAATCTCGTGGCGAGTAGGAATGCCACCCAAGCCTCCGCATCCTTCCTTCGCGTAGTGCTGACTGCATTCTTCGGTGTACTCGTCGCCCTTATCGCCGTGCTCTTCGTCCCTGAATGGTGGGAAGCCGTGCTCATCGGCTTCGTTGCAGCCATTATCTTCGGCGTTATTGCGCTGATGGCACGCCCGCGCTTCAAAGCTACCGTTGACTTACCTATTGACGTGATGGTCCGCCACTCGCGCCTGATGAGTATCGTCACGCGCATCTTCCCCTTCGCAGCCATCCGTTCGCTGCGCAAATCCTTTAGAGAAGAAGGAGATGGAAGCCTCGCTGACGACGAGCAGATCGAGAAAATCCAACAAGAAGAATCCAAGGCGATGGTTGACCGCATGGTGGAAACCACCGATGTGGACCCTCAAGTTGCAGAAATGCTGAGAAATGTTGTCTCGCTTTCTGACACTCTTACGCGTGAGATCATGGTTCCTCGCACCGACATGGTCTGCCTCCCAGCTGACACGCTTCTTGCTGACGCCCTCAAACTCTTCTCGCGCTCCGGATTCTCTCGCATTCCTGTCATCGGCGACTCCATCGATGACTTGAGAGGCATGGCATACCTCAAAGACGTCGTCCAACTCTTGGCCTTCGGTACCGCTAACGACGATAAAACCATTGGCAGCATTGCCCGAGAGCCGTTACTCGTACCAGAATCCAAGCCTGTGGATGACCTATTCCACCAAATGCAGCAGCAGCGTCAACATATCGCCGTCGTCTTCGACGAATACGGCGGAATCGCTGGCATCGTCACCATTGAGGACGCCATTGAACAGATCGTGGGTGAACTGGAAGACGAACACGACCGCACCCAGCATCAAGAACCACGCCAAGTAGACGAACACGTATGGGAAATGCCAGCACGCACACCGATCAACGATTTGGAAGAGATCTTCGAAATCGATATTGACGAAGACGATGTGGACACTGTTTACGGCTTGCTGACCAAGATTCTTGGCCATGTGCCGATCGTCGGAGAGTCGGGCCGCACCCACGGCTTGCTGCTCACCGCCATCGACCAAGCAGGAAGGCGCAAGAAAGTTTCCATGCTGCGCGTCCAACCACTTGCCTTGCTCACCCATGAGGAGCAGGAGAGGCAAGAAAAGCAGGAGAGTGCAGACTCAGCCGACAAGGCTGACAAGGCTGAACAGAACTCAGCACGCTCATCCTATTCAGCTAACCCGTCGCATACTGCCCAGTCGCACACGGCCATCACAGAGGAGAAAGACTCATGAGTGATTTCGACCCACTGACTTTCGACCCAGAAAACATTGACCCCGAACAGCTTACCGAGCTCGCATACGAAGAAAACGACAGTGATAATCTCGAGTCGGCTAGAGCAAGCCTCGACGACATCGCCCCAGAACATCGCGTGCCAGAAGGCTTCCGCTCCGGCTTTGTCGCCATTGTGGGCAGGCCAAATGTGGGAAAGTCGACGCTCGTCAACGCGCTGGTTGGCCGCAAAGTGGTGATTACCTCCGACAGGCCAGAGACGACACGCCGTGATATTCGCGCCATCATGACCCGCCCCGACTCGCAGCTCGTCCTCGTTGACACGCCAGGAATCCACCGCCCGCGCACCCTTCTGGGCAGGCGCCTGGACGATATGGTTGACGAATCCCTCTCCGAAGTGGATGCCGTATGCTTCCTGCTGCCAGCCGACCAAAAGATCGGCCCTGGCGACGAGAGAATTCTGCGCAAACTGCAAGACCAGTTTGCCCGCACCAAAGAAGAGCCGACCTCGCCACGTTACTGGCGCAAACCAGTGATCTGCGTGGTCACCAAAATCGACCAGCTGAGCAAGAAGAAGCTCGTCGACAAGCTCATCGAAGTCGACCAGTTCGGCCATTTCTCCGAAATCGTCGCCGTTTCCGCACTTGAAGGCGATAACACCGATGAAGTGGCGAAGGTGCTCATCAACGCGGTGCCAGAAGGTCCGAAAATGTACCCCGATGACGTTCTCACCGAGGAAAGCGCCGAGCAGACTATCGCGGAGCTGATCCGTGAAGCTTTCTTGGAAGAGCTTAACGATGAGCTACCGCATTCTCTGGCCGTCGTCGTCGATGATATTGTGAAGCCAGAGCCTGGCGAAACCGATGAGAATGGCAACCCGGCGAAAGCTCATGTTTATGTGAGCCTCTATGTGGAGAGAGATTCGCAGAAACCGATTATCATTGGACGCAAGGCAAAGAATCTCGTGTATGTGAAGAAGCGAGTGAGGACGGCGGTCAACAGAGCTGTTGGCATGCGCTCCAGCCTCGACCTTCACGTCAAACTGGCACGAGATTGGCAGTCTGATCCGCGCGCTTTGAACCGCTTCGGCTTCTAAAGCTGATGTTTGCGGTGGCTCTGCACAATTCGCGCGCAACTACGCAACTGCAAAGTACTGCAAACAAGCGAGTACTGGCAACACGGAGTACTGACTACACAGAGTACTGACCACACAGAGTACTGACCACAGGAGAGTACTGATGACTCAACATTCAGAAACAACGCTGCAAGAAACAGCGTCGCAAGCAACAACATCACCGGAAAAGACGCAGCCAGCGAATGTTGCGATTTTAGGCGCAGGCGATATTGCCCACGCCATGGCAACCACCCTCAACGGAATGCTCGCCGATGAGCGTTATGCAGGCTTAGTTCGCCCATATGCTGTTGCCACGCGCAACTCGCAGGAGCGTGCCCAAGAGTTTGCCAAAAAATACAGTATTCCAGTAGCTTATGGCTCCTACGAGCAGCTGTACGAGGACCCCAAGGTTGACCTCGTCTACATTGCAACCCCTCACGCTTTGCACGCCGACCAGGCCATCGCATGCATGAAGCATGGTAAGGCCGTGCTGGTGGAGAAGTCCTTCACTGCGAACGCTAAGCAGGCTCGTCGCGTGCTCGAAGTGTCACGCGACACTGGCCAAGCTTGCGTCGAGGCAATTTGGACGCGCTTCATGCCAAGCCGCAAGAAGCTGGTCGAACTCATCGACTCGGGCGTTATCGGCGAGGTGACTGATGTTTCAGCGAACCTCTCGTACCCGCTCGAACACAAGGCGCGCATCATGGACCCGCAGATGGCTGGTGGCGCTCTTCTCGACGTCGGCGTCTACACCATCAACTTCATCGACATGATGACTCCGGATTATCACCTCGATCGACTCAACAGTGTGGCAAGCTTCACCTCTACGGGTGTTGACCAGCAATCCACCACAGCAATGTGGCGCAGCAAGCCAGGTAAGACGACCGTCATGGCAACCGCAACCTCGTCGACTCTTTCTGTGGGAACTCGCCGTGGCATGGTGATGGGCACGAAGGGCTACATGATTGTCACGAATATCAACAATCCAGAAAAGGTTGATATTTACAACAATCAGCACCAGCTCACCGATTCCATCACTCTCAATGAGGGGCAGATCACTGGTTATGAGTACCAAGTGGTGGAGGCTGCGAAAGCTCGGATGAATGGTGAGATCGAAGCGCCAAGTATGCCTCATGCTGACACGCTGCGCGTGATGGAAATCATGGATAGCATTCGTGAGCAGTGGGGAGAGGTTTACCCCTTCGAACGCTGAGCTTCAGTACGAGAAGCCGTCAGACTGTGAGAAACAAGATAACAGAAGATAAATGTCGAAAGACTGATGTCGAAAAATAATAGACGAAAGTTGAAAGACAACAGTCTAAAGACAAAAAGAAGGCGCCGGGTATCACCGATACTCAGCGCCTTCCTTTATGCCTTGTGGTGGCAGCCCCTGTTCCGAGGCAGCCGCCTGAAACTATCTTCGCGGCCACCCGAGTCGCAGTCGCGCCCGCGCCACTTCTCAGTGCTTGTTCAGCGGCACATACATCTGCGTGTTAAGCAGATCCTCATACCTCTTGAGCACCTTCGGGCGAATCACCTTCATCGAAGCGGTCAGCAAACCATTCTGCTGAGTGAAATCATCCGGCAGAATGATGAACTTACGCACCGACTCAGCGCGGCTCTCACCCTCATTCGCCTTATCAACATACTGCTGAATCTCGGAGCGCACAGCAGCATTATTCGCTGCTTCCTCCAAGCTCATATTCTCATCCATACCATGCGACTTCAGCCAACGCTTCACACCATCCGGGTCCAAAGTGACCAGAGCAGAAACGAAGGGGCGCTTATCGCCCAACACCAAAGCGTGCGAAACCAGAGGGCTGCGAGCAATCTTTTCCTCCATCGGCCCTGGCGTCACATTCTTACCACCAGCAGTGATAATCAAGTCCTTAATGCGGCCGGTAATATACACATAGCCGTCGTTATCAATACGACCCAAGTCGCCGGTCTTCAACCAGCCATCCTTGGTGAAGCTTTCCTTGGTCGCCTTCGAATTCTTGTGGTACGTCGTGAAAGCAGCAGCACCCTTCACCTGCAACTCGCCCGTTTCAGCAACACGCAAAGTGAAACCAGGGAAGGCGATACCTACCGAACCCTCGCGGTATTCAGCAGTCAAAGGAGTGAAAGCGCAGGGAGCAGTCGTTTCCGTCATGCCATAGCCTTCAAACAGCGGGATTCCAGCACCACGGAAGAAGTTCATCAAACGTGGGTCCAAAGGAGCACCGCCGCATACCAGCCACTTAGCACGGCCACCCAGTGCATCGCGCAAAGTCTTGTACACTACAGGGTTAAACACGCCACGCATCAAGCGCACCGAACGGTTTGCCTTACCCTGCTCGCTCATCTCATGCGAATAGGTTGTTGCCACGTTGACAGCACCCTGGAAAACGTAGCCTTGCAAGCCAGAGCCAGCCTTCTGAGAAGCCGCGTTGTAAATCTTCTCAAACACGCGAGGAACACCGATCATGATGGTCGGGCGTGCGTACTGCAAATCAGAGAGCAGCGTGGCAAACGACTCGGAAATGTACTCAGTAATATCTGAGTTCACCACGATGTAGTTGATGGCGCGAGCAAAAGAGTGCGCCTGAGGCAAGAACTGCAACTCCGAATTGCGTGGGTCGGCAAGCAAGTCCGGCATGAAAGCGCGCAAATTCTTCGCCGTAGCGCAGAAGTACTCATGCGTCATCTCCACACCCTTCGGCAGGGCAGTAGAGCCAGACGTGTAGACGATGGAGCACAAATCCGTCTTCTTAATGCTGGCAATACGCTCGTCCAACTCGCGGTCAGAAACCGTCTCGCCGTAAGCCTGAATAGCTTCGAGGTCACCCTGCTCGAGGCAGTACACCTTCACATTCTTGTAGTGCTCCAGCGCGTCCTCAATACGCTCGCGCATGGCATTGGTCTGCACGATGAGAATCTGGGCGTCCGAGTTGTCGAGAATATGCTCGACCTGAGGGGCAGAATCTGTGTCGTAAATCGTGGCCAGAACACCGCCGATGCTCACCACTGCGGCGTCGACAACATCCCATTCATAGGAGGTCGAGCACATGAAAGCCACGCCCGTGCCCTTCTTAATGCCGATATGCATCATGCCTTTCGCCGTGCGGCGAATATCGGCGAGCACCTGATGAGCCGTCTTGGAAATCCAGGAGCCGTGACGCTTAAACACGAAGAGAGGGGAGTCGCCCATACGCTCAGCACGCTCACGGTAAATGTCATAAATCGTGTAATCCTCAGGAATCGGGTCAGCGCCCTTGCTTTGCGTAAGCTTGAGGTTCGTGATGGGGTCGATGTAGGTACGCGTAGGATGGCCGAAGCCCAAGTCAGTTTCGTACGGCAACTCTGGCTGGGGGCGTTCCGGCTGGTTAGGATCGAGAGGAGCTGGCAGACCTAGCTTGCTGGACACCTTACCAGCCAAACGGTAGGTTGCGTTAGAAAGTTTGTCGGCAAAAGGCAGATTCACGCCCATGGGAACTCCTCTCGGTTAACTCCCGATCCTTTTTGTTCAACTTTAGCGGGAACCCTGCCTGACATTGTTCTGCCGTGGTGTTAATCTCAGAACTTGATGCTTTGGCGAGGGGAGAAATTCCCGTTATCGACTCGGCGTTTATACCTTCTCACAAGGAAGGCGGGCTGACAGGGCAGGCGGCTGGCAAAGTTGACGATGCTGGCATACTTGCCAAGGGTCGCTCAAGATTATCACCGCGCTTATTCGCGTGCGAGTGCTCAGTGCAGGTTCCTTGTGTTCGGGTGTGCTGCGACAGGCGATGCTTGTTGCACAGGCTCTGAAGGTCCGTCTTGTCCTCGCAAAGAAGCTCGTACAAGAAAGGATTTCATTATGGCAGAGCCAATTAAGCTCGAAGGTCAGGTTCGTACCGAGTTCGGTAAGGGTTTCGCCCGCCGCATGCGCATGGCTGGCAACGTCCCAGCTTCCATTTATGCCAATGGCCAGGAGCCACTCTTCTTGCAGCTTCCTGAGCTGGATTTGAAGAACGCTCTTCGTCACTCTAACGCTGTGTACAACATCGTCTTCGGCGATGAGGATCGTCTCGCTGTTGTCAAGGATGTTCAGCGCAACCCAGTGAAGCGCTCCATCGAGCACGTTGACTTCTATGAGGTCAAGCGTGGTGAGAAGATCGACGTCACCGTGCCAGTCTTCATTGAAGGTGAAACCAAGGGCTCTGGCGTCGCATTCGTCGACGTTCAGGAGTTGCACGTTCGCGCTGACGTGTCCAACCTGCCAGAGCGCTTCACCCTCTCCGTCGAGGGCATGCAGGACGGCGAGAAGATTCTCGCTAAGGACATCACCCTTCCAGAAGGCACCGAGCTCGTCGATGTCGACCCAGAAGAGTCCGTCGTTTCCGTGCAGGTCCCAGCCGATGAGGCTCCAGCTCCTGCTGCTGCTCCAGCAGAGGCTCCAGCAGAGGCTCCAGCAGCTGACGCTGATGCTGAGTGATAATCTTTTGAGATTTTCATGCTTCGTTTTGCACCGGCCTGACATAAAGCTAGCAATGTGAAGGCGGGCGTAAGCGTAAAGAGGGCTGTTCCTTGCCTGGCTGGCCTCGTGTGTCTTAGCGAGACTGGCCGGTGTGTGAGGAGCGGCCCTTTTGCTATTCTTAGCTGACAGTCACCCAGCTGCTGACAGTCACAGTTAACCTGAGCATGAGCCCAAAGGAGCGGCATATGTCCCAACAGATTGCTTTAGAAAGTAATGCTGTTTTCATGGGCATCGAATACCTCACCATCCTGGTCTCCGGCTTTGTGGGAGGCCTGGTCGGCGTGCGCAAAAAGTACGACGGTTTCGCCATCATCGTGCTCGCCTGGGCGACGGCTCTGGGTGGCGGGCTCGTGCGTGACATTCTGCTCGGTGACATTCCGCCTGTTGGTGTGCGCGACCGCGCGATGGTGCTGATCGCCATTGCAGCAGGCGTGATCATCATGTTTATTCACCCTGAAATCGAGCGCATGCGCTGGACGCTGATCCTGCTCGATGCGGTGGCCATGGCGCTCTTCTCAGTGATCGGCACGGAAAAGGCTCTGGCCTGGGGGACAGGTGGCATGACGGCAGTCTTCCTCGGCATGGCAACGGCTTTTGCTGGTGGCGTTCTGCGCGATGTGCTGGTGGGCGAGGTGCCAGTGGTGATTCGCGATAAACACCTTTACGCGGTACCCTCGGCGGTGGCCTGCATCCTTACCATCATTTCGCATCGCATTATTTTGGCGCGTGGCGGCACGATGAACAACGAGGTTTTCTGGGACGTCGTCATCGTTGTTTTCATTGTTTTCATTCGTTTCGCCTCGGTGAAATGGAACCTCACTGTTCCTGGCGCCTCGAAGCGTTCCGAAGCCTACATGTTCCGTGCGCCTCGCCGTCACAAAGTTTCTCCAGATTATCAGGCCGATGTTATGGACTCCGGAGAGATCATCGAGCGCGATACAGACCCGCAGGACGAGCCTGCGGTTACGAAAAGCGGGAATCCGCGCAAGCGCTGATAATCTGGCATTCTGCTAATCTGTCAGCCTGCTCATTTGTCATATCGCCCATTGCGGCAACAAAAAAGCCCTTCCCGAAGGAAGGGCTAGAGAGGGCAGTGCGTCAGAGACTGATGTGACGCGTAAGCTCGACCTACTTTTGAGATACGGAAAGATCAGAGCTTGTTGATGGCAAGAGCCAAAGCAGACTTACGGTTTGCAGCCTGGTTCTTGTGGATGATGCCACGGCCTGCGGCGCGATCGAGCTGACGAGCGGCAACGGCGAATGCCTCTTCAGCAGCCTTCTTGTCGCCAGCCTCAACGGCTTCGCGGACCTTGCGGATCTCCGTCTTGAGCATGCTCTTGAAGGCGACGTTACGCTGATGTGCCTTCTCGTTAGTGATAACACGCTTCTTCTGAGACTTGATGTTTGCCATGAATGTACTCCAAATGACGTTCACTGCCTACAAATACAAACCCTTATGATACACCACAGGCAGACTAAATCTGCCAACTACGAAAATATGCCCTACACTAGAAAGCAGTGTGACAAAAGCCCAGCCAGGCCATAAAGCCAACCAAGCCATGAGGAGCAGTTGTGAAGCAGCAGGTCAATCAGCCAGGTTCGACCCCACAGTCGTTGATCAGGAACTTCTGCATTATCGCGCATATTGATCACGGCAAGTCCACCGTTGCTGACCGCATTTTGCAATTGTCAGGCGTTGTTGACGCTCACGACATGCGCAACCAGTTCCTTGACAAAATGGACATCGAACGCGAGCGCGGAATCACTATTAAATCCCAGGCTGTGCGCGTTCCGTGGGTGGTAGACGGCACTGAATACACACTGGGCATGATCGACACGCCAGGCCACGTCGACTTTACGTACGAGGTTTCCCGCTCGCTCGCCGCATGCGAAGGAGCCGTCCTGCTCGTCGACGCTACCCAGGGCATCGAAGCGCAGACCTTGTCCAACTTGTACATGGCGTTGGATGACGACCTGGAAATTATCCCGGTGCTCAACAAAATTGACCTGCCTTCTGCCGAGCCAGAAAAGTATGGTGAGGAGATTGCCAATCTGATTGGCTGCGACCCCGACGATATTCTGCGCGTTTCGGGCAAGACGGGTGAAGGCATCCCTGAGCTTTTGGACACGATCGTCAAGAAGATTCCTGCCCCGCATGGCGACCCTGATGCTCCTGCTCGCGCACTGATCTTCGACTCCGTGTACGACTCCTATCGCGGCATCGTCACCTACATTCGTATGGAGGACGGCGAAATTCACTCTCGCGAGCGTGTGCGCCAAATGGGTTTGGGTTCGGCTCACGACCCGATCGAGCTGGGTGTGATCAGCCCGGATATGCAGCCGACGCAGTCGCTGGGTGCCGGTGAGGTTGGCTACATTATTACGGGCGTGAAGGATGTGTCGCAAAGTAAGGTGGGCGATACCATCACCACGGAAAAGAACCCGGCCACGGAGGTTCTGCCTGGTTACCGTGAGCCAGAGCCGATGGTGTATGCCGGCATTTTCCCGATGGATAACGTCGATTACCCTGACCTTCGCGACGCGCTTGATAAGCTCGTACTCAACGACGCTTCTTTGGTCTACCAGCCGGAAACCTCCGTCGCATTGGGCTTTGGCTTCCGCTGCGGCTTCTTGGGCTTGCTGCACATGCAGATTATCGTCGAGCGTTTGCGCCGCGAATTCGGCCTCGAACTGATTACCACTGCGCCAAACGTCCACTACCGTGTGATTGCTGAAGACGGTTCTGAAATTACCGTGACGAACCCGAGCGAATACCCAGAAGGCAAGATTCGCGCGGTGTACGAGCCTGTTGCTGATGCAGACATCATCACTCCGAAGGAGTTTGTGGGTGACGTGATGGACCTGTGCCAAGAGCATCGCGGCAATATGAAGAATATGGAGTACCTCTCCACCGAGCGCGTTGACTTGCACTATGAGCTTCCTCTCGGCGAGATCGTTTTCGACTTCTTCGACCAGCTCAAGTCGCGCACGAAGGGTTACGCAACCTTGAACTATGAGCTTTCTGGCGAGCAGGAAGCTGACTTGGTGAAGGTTGACATTCTCATTCAAGGCGAGCGCGTCGATGCGTTCTCGGCCATCGTCCACCGCGATAAGGCGTATGCGTATGGCGTGATGATGACGAAGAAGCTGCAAAAGCTCATCCCTCGCCAGCTCTTCGAAATTCCGTTGCAGGCGGCGATTGGCGCTCGCATTATTGCGCGTGAGACGATTTCTGCACTGCGTAAGGATGTGTTGGCCAAGTGCTACGGCGGCGATATCACTCGTAAGAGGAAGCTGCTCGAAAAGCAGAAGGCTGGCAAGAAGAAGATGAAGATGCTCGGGCGCGTGGAAGTGCCGCAGGAAGCCTTCATCGCTGCTTTGTCGACGGATGACACGACGGATCGTGATACCCGCGAGAAGATTCGTGCGGCGAAGAAGAAGGCCAGCCTGTGAGCGAGCTCGATACCACTGGCACTCCTGACTCTCGCGGCTGGGAAATCCCCACCATCGGCGGCGTCGACTGGCAAGATAACCCCGACCCAGTGGAGGAGAGCGACCCTCTGGGCCTCGGCAAAGGCGTGTACCGCTCGGAGGGCAAAGTTCCCCGCGGCTTCCGTCCGACAGCTTCCCCTCAGGCTCTCGAAAAACTGCGCCAAGATTATCAGCACGCTTTCGAGCAGGCTGCAGCTTTCGAGCAGGGTAAGGACATTCCTTTCGAAGTTTACGTGCACGTTCCCTTCTGCTACCGCCGTTGTGGCTACTGTGATTTCAACACGTACACCACCATGGATTTCGGCGAAGGCGCGAGCCGAGAGAACTTCGCTAACGAGCTCATCAAAGAGATGGAGCTCTACGCTCTCTGGCAACAAAGTGCGGGGATGAAGCTCAAGCCGGCATCCACCGTCTACTTTGGTGGAGGAACTCCGACGATCCTTCCTGCGGCAGACTTGGTGAGGATGCTCACCCGTGTGCGTCAGATCTGGGGTTTGCTTCCTGTCAATCTTCAGCCTGATAATCTGGGCTACGAGGCGAGTACCGAGGCAAACCCGGACACGGTCAGCGAAAAGAGCATCAACGAGCTTGCCGAGGGTGGTTTTACGCGTATTTCTCTGGGCATGCAGTCGGCCGTTCCTCATGTTTTGCAGGTTCTGGACCGCACGCATAACCAAGCGAATGTCGTTTCGGCGGTCGGCTGGGCTAAAAAGGCGGGCCTTTCCACTTCGCTCGACCTCATTTACGGGGCTCCAGGGGAGAGCGTGGACGATTGGAAGCGCTCTCTCGACGCGGTTCTGAGCTTGGAGCCTGACCATATTTCCTGCTACGCGCTCACTGTGGCGCCCGGCACGAAGATGGGCCAGCGCATTGCCCACGGCGAGCTGGAAACTCCTCGCGATGATGACGAAGCGCGCAAGTATGAGATTGCGTGCGAGCAGCTAGCTCAGGCGGGCTACCAGTGGTATGAGGTGAGTAATTGGGCGAAGCCGGGGCATGAGGATCGTCACAATCTGGGCTACTGGCGAGGTGCCGATTGGGCTGGTTTAGGCCCGGGGGCTCATGCGCACGCTGGTAACTTGCGCTCCTGGGATACAAGGCACCCGAAGGTGTGGACGCGACAGGTGGAAGCGGGTATTTTGCCGTGGGCAGGCCATGAGATTATCACTGACCAGGAAGCCCGCGAGGAAAAGCTCATGCTTTCCCTGCGCTTGTACGAAGGAATTGCTTTCGACGAGCTAGTTTCTACCATCGCCGATGGCGATGCCACCCAGCGAGCTCAGGCCCGCGAACAGGTGAACAGTTTCTGCGAGCGGGGTTTGCTGGAGCGTTTCACCGATAAGAGCGGGCAGTTGCGTGTGCGGCCAACTGTGAAGGGCAAGTTGCTTAACGATGGCATGATCGAAGCGTTCTTGGGTTAATTTCCCCAAATTCCGCGTATTGCGTAGTATAGGAGCAGTGAGTTTGTGCAGAAGCGCAAAACAATGTCGTGAGGAGATGTGCAGTGGCGAATAGAGCACAGCGCCGCGCAGCCGCGCGTATGAAGGATGAAGAAACCAAGGGCGTTTCTTCTCAGCGCAAGTTTGATAACCAGGCAGACCGTGTTGCTCGCACCAAGAACGGCGAGTGGCGTCCAGGCCGCGTGGATAAGCCAGTCGAGGAGCCAGTCAGCTCTCAAGAGGATGTGAATCTGACGATCGCTCGCAAGCGCACTCCTCGTGAATGGGCAAAGTTCTTCAGCTGGCTGTTCATCGTCGTGTCTGCTGTTGCCTTCCTCATCGTCATGTGGATTCCACGCCTTCCACTCGCCGCAATCGTGGCGGTGACCGTCATCTTCGTCATCGGCGTGGTCAGCCTCTTCTTCGTGCGCTCCGATCACGACCGCAACCCGTATGTTGACGAAAACGGAACCGCAGTCTGATCGCATTATCAGCGTGTGCCGGGAGCTTGCTCCCGGCTTTTTTGTTTCTGATAATCTCAAGAAAGACGACTAGAGGAGGCTAGAGTGGCGCGTGCATTTCAAGCCGGCGAAAAGGTACAACTGAGCGATAAAAAAGCCAAAAAAGTGACGATTCAACTGGCCAGCGGGCAAGTGTCGGAAACCGGCCACGGCCTGATTCGCCACGACGATATCATCGGCCAGATGCCAGGTACCATCGTCACTTCGGTGAGCAAAGTCAGGCGTGCCGGCGAGGAATCGCGCAAGAATGCGAAGGCTATCGGCGGCTGGGAGTACCTGTGCTTGCGCCCCAGGATGATGGATTATCAGCTCTCCATGCCTCGCGGCGCACAGATTATGTACCCCAAGGATATTGCGCTCACGCTCATGTACGGCGATATTCGCTCGGGTATGCGCGTGATGGAGTCGGGTGGCGGCTCGGGTGCGATGAGTCTGGCGCTGATTGACGCGGTGGGCGAGGCCGGGCATGTGACGACCATTGAGAAACGCCCGGAGTTTGCAGAAATTTCGGCGGCCAACGTCGAGCTGTACTTCGGCATGCCACCTAGCCAGTGGAATATCGAGGTCGGCGGTTTCGACGAGGTGGCAGCGAGCCTTGACGAGCATTCGTACGATCGCTTGGTTTTCGACCTGTTGGACCCGTGGAACCATACCAGCCAAGCATGGCGAATTTTGCAGCCGGGTGCTGTGATGACCTGCTATGTGACGACAACCACGCAGATGAGCAGATTGTGCGAGCAGCTCAGGGCAGAGGATCGCTGGACAGAGCCCGAGATATACGAGCTGATGGAGCGCACCTGGAAGGCGGAAGGCCTTGCCGTCAGGCCAAACCACGACATGATTGGCCACACTGGTTTCTTGGTCATCGCGCGCACGATGGCCGCTGGTGTGGAGCCGCTGAAGAAGAACCGTCATGGTTCGAAGGATGTGTATTCGGATGTGGACCGCACGGGTCAGCGCGCGGGGGAAGCCGCGCTGGCTGACGCCGCCGGTGGTGCCGAGGAAGTGGGTGCTGCTGGTGCTTCTGCGGCAGCCTCTGACGCTTCCCATTCGCAGGCTGCGCTCGATGCACAAGATGCCCTCAATCTGCTGGAATCGTTGGATGCGCGCACGATTTCTGACCACAAGATTCGCCGCGTGTTGCGTGACCTTCATGCTCAGGTCACGTTGTTGCGCTCGCTCACCTCGGATGGCGAACAAACCGCCGAGCCTAACAACGAGCTTTCTCGCCCTGCGGCTGGCAGCGAGCCGGCTGACGAGCTTTCCAATCACGCCGCGGAAAGTGAACCTACTAACGAGCCTTCCCACGAGGAAGAAGAGTAGCGATGGAAGAATCTGCACTGCACCTGGCCGAACGAGCCCGCCTGACCCCAGCTCACCGCTTTGCTCGCCTGGGCTTGGCTAGCCTCAAAAGCTTAGGATTATCAGCACGTCCGCAGCGGGAGCAAGAAGGCTTCCTTCAGGCGCTGTTTTCCGCCGTCACGCTCAGTGCAGATCCGGACACTGCCATGGTGGCCTACTCGCGCCTTGCAGATTTGTGGGGTGATAAGACCGTTGCCCCTGCTGCTTCAGATGAGTCATTGGAGCAAGCTGATCAGTCCCAACAATCTGATCAGTCCAACCAGCCTGCTCAATCTCAGCGCGTTCTTCCGCTTCCCAGTTCCAACACGGCCTTCGTATCGCTGATTCGCGTGCTCGGAGCTTCACGGCAAATGGGAATGCTCATGAACTCGCGAGCAGACCTCATCCAAGCGGCAATGCGCAGGCAATGCTGCTCGTGGAATCAAGAACAGCGGCATGATGCAATGGGTGCTGCCATGAATGCTGCAGTTAAAGCAGCGAGCACAATCTCAGCGGTCCCAAGTTCATCTGCTGCCACATCTCAGCCCGAGCAGCTGCTCACCATCAAGCTCAGCGCGATGCGTCGCGAATACTACCGTCAACTGGCAAGCGTGATGGCATGGGATTTGGAGAACGATCCGCTCAGCATTCAACCCCAGGTGTCTGCCGCGTTGTCGTCTTTGGCAAGCGCAGCGATTGAAAGTGCTTATGAGCTGGCAATCTCCACTACTTCTCAGGCTAAGCACGTGAAGTTTGTGGTTGTGGCCATGGGAAAGTTGGGTGCTCAGGAACTCAACTATGTGTCGGATTGCGACCTCGTGTTTGTCTGCGATCCGGCTGCCGCGCAAGCTCAAACCTCAACCACGCTCAGCCCCGAGCAGGTGCGCGCCATTGGAACCACAATCGCGCAGAAAATCCAGAAATTCTGCTCTCAAACCTTGCCTAACGTCAACGAGCCAGCCTTATGGGATATCGACACCGCCTTGCGCCCCGAAGGCAAAGATGGCCCACTCGTGCGCACTCTCGAAGCTTTCGACACTTACTACAGTAAATGGGCGCAAAATTGGGAGTTCCAAGCTCTTCTCAAAGCTCGCCCTATCGCAGGCGACGACGCTCTCGCCGAGCAGTTTACGCAAATGGCCACGCGCTACGTGTGGTCGGCTGCAGCGCGGCCGAACTTTGTGTACGAATGCCGAGCCATGCGCGAGCGCGTCGAAAGCCTCATCCCGCTCAACCTCAAAGATCGTGAGATCAAACTGGGCAAAGGCGGCCTGCGCGATGTGGAATTCACCGTGCAAATGCTGCAACTCGTCCACGGGCGTAGTGACGAAAGCCTGCGCTGCACCGCAACTCTCGACGCTCTCAAAGCTCTCGTCGCTGGAGGCTATGTGGGCAAGAAGCCGGGTGCAAAACTCGACGAATGCTACCGTTTCGAGCGGGTTCTCGAGCATCGTCAGCAAATGTGGGAGCTCAAGCGCACGCATCTTTTCCCCGACCTCGGCGAGCAGGGAAATGGTGGCCTCGATTCTGCCCGGCAAATTTCCGTGGCCAAAATGGGTGCGAATGCTGAGCTGCGCCGTCTGGCTCGCGAGCTCTCCTTGCTGCCTGACGAGTTAGTTCGACGCTTTGACCAAACCCGCCGCCAGGTTCGCCGCCTGCATGAGGAAATCTACTTCCGCCCGCTGCTGCCACTGCTCGCCGAATGGAGTGAGGACGACCTGAGCCT
>CASERW010000002.1 GCA_949290445.1 Aeriscardovia aeriphila
ATTATGCAAGCTCCGACTGATATCTATCGCGTTGTTTTCTCTCCAGCAGCAGATACTTTGTGGTCTCTCATGCGCTCTGGTAAGCCTATCAACGTGGATCTTTCTTCCGATGCGGAAAGTCAAGCAGATAAACTTGCACAAGAAAATGCCAATGAAAAGGCTCAGAGCGAGAAGAAGAACTCTGAAAATTCTGATTCTTCGAACACTTCTTCCTCCGACTCGTCCAGCTCTTCGAATGACAATTCGAACAGTGATGAGAATAAGGCTGCGAAGCCTGACCCGATCACTGGCTTGATTTCCGAGTCGGATGGCTCTTTGGTTGATCCTCGTACTGGCGGTGTGGTTGACCCAGAGACGGGTGTGATTCGTGATGCGCAGACGGGAAGCTTCATGGGCATCGCCGATCGCTACCTGAACCACACGATCTGCGGAATTCCTGCGGACAAGCTGTGATAGCGCGCTGATAATCTAGGTGGCTTGTGCTGCCCAGATTCACCGGCATAGCCTTTCGGATTGCGAAGAAACAGCAAATTCTCGCGCTGGTGCACCTCCTGCTCTCGCGCAATGTTCTACAAAGGGAGAGGACGAGAAGGGAGATATTGTGGCTGCTTTTGATGATGATTTCGTACCGCCAAGCTTTACTCCCCATAATTCTCGGCGTCGCCCCTCCTCAGCTGCTCAGCGCGCTGATGGCTCTTACGCGCATAACTCAGGTCAGCAGGGTTCGAATGTTCAGAATTTCCACCACATTCAGAACTCTCAGCGCGTAGGAAACCCGCAGGCCCAGCGCGCGTCTCAGGTTGGCCGCAATCCTCAAGCTAGCCGCTATTCTCAGCCTCAGCGCAACCCGCAAGCTCCGCGTCAGGTCAATTCTGCTCAGCCTCAGTCCCGTCAGTACCAGCAGCCACAGGCACGTAACTCGCAGGCTCGCTTCTCTTCTGACCCCTACTCTCGCGCACCGCAGGCTCGCGGCGGCAATTACCCTTCTTTTGCTCCCTCTTCGCGCCGAGATTATCAGCCCGCACCTTCTTTTGCGCCGCGTAATTCGCGTGCCGCTCAAGGTTCTCGTGCCGCTCAAGGCTCTCGCTTTGCCGAAAACTCGCGCATTCCTCAAGGCTCTCGCTTTGCTGACAGCCAGCATCCTTCCTTTGAACCACGCTCTCCTCGCGGCCCGCACGCACCCCTCGACCCTCACTCGGGCAACCTTGCGGGTGAGTCTCTCACGAAAGCTCGCCCCAAGCGGCATATATTTTTGCGCGTTCTGGCAGTTCTGCTCGTGCTCATTCTGATTTTCTGCACGGGAGTGTACTTCTGGGCAAATTCCAAGCCGAAGCGCTTTGACGCTTTGAGCTCGCGCGCCGACGATTCTACTCATACTTGGCTGATCCTCGGTTCCGATGTGCGCGACGGTGCTCGCGGCACTGGCGCTGAAGATTCTGTTCCTGGCGAGCGTACCGACACGATCATGCTGTTAATCAAGCCGGCTTCTGGCCGCGCAGCTCTCATTTCCATTCCTCGCGACACTTTGGTCACTCAAGACGATGTGGATATGAAGATCAACGCTGTAGCAGAAAAGTACGGTTGGCCGGCATTGTCTGCCCAGGTGGAGAGCATTTCTAACATCAAGGTCGACCATGTGGTCAAGATCGGCTTCTCCGGCGTACAAAATGTTGTCGACGCTTTGGGCGGCGTGAATTTGTGCTACGACCAAAATGTTGATGACGCAAACTCGGGTATGAAGTGGACTGCTGGCTGCCACACGGTGAATGGCGAACAGGCTCTCTCCTTCTCGCGTATGCGCTACTCCGACCCGATGGGTGATTTTGGCCGTACGAAGCGTCAGCGTCAGGTTGTTGCTGCTATTGCCAAGCAGACGATGGCCCCGTCGACGATTTTCAACCCGCATAAGCTCTTCTCGGTGGCGGGCGCTGGCCTCGATTCGCTCACCGTTGATAATTCAGTGAATCCGTTCAACTTGGCACAAATGGCTTTGGCTTTCCGTGAAGCGACCGGCCCGAGCGGTATCACTGGCTTGCCGGTGGTCAAGTCGATGGGTTATTACGTCGACGGCATCGGTTCGACGGTGTTGCTCAACTCGGAGGCTTCCCTCACTTTGTTTGCCAAGATTATCAATGGCGAAGAAGAGCCGGGCGTTGTGGGCGGCATCATCTGAGCGAAAGTTTTCCACATTTTCTGAAAAATCCTGTTCGCGCGTGACTGGTGCGTTGTGATGGAGGCATGTCACTCCATCACTTCTCACACTGCACTCGTGCAGCTGACCGAGGCTCTTGTGCTGCTGCCACAGGCTCTTGTACTTCTGCGCGACGCTCTCCGACCTCTGCGCGACGCTCACCTGTCGCTGCAGGACCTTCTCCTGCTGAAACACGCCGCTCTGGCACTTCTGCTCGGCAACTTGCACTCACTCGATTGCTCGCTTTTCTGCGCTTCTTGCCTCTGCTCGCACAGTTTGCCATGGTAGGCATCGCCTGGTGGGCAGGGAATATCCCATTCTTGGTCATGAGTATCGCTAACGCAGCCTTAAGCCTGACTTCCGTTCTCACCGAGATTATCAGAAAGAAAGATGCAGCAACTTTCAGCGAAGAGCAGCCCTCTCACACCCATGAGCCGCAAGTGGAAGATGAGAAAACGTGGATCCACCATCAGGTGGAGTTGCTCGCTACCGCTCCTAGTAACGCGAACGCGCACACCAGTATGTTCGCAGCATCGCAGCCTTTCACTTCCTTCATGCCAGCGCAGCTCACATCACCCGACTGGCGATCAATTCTGCGCTACTGGCTACGTGATTCTTCCTTCCTGCCTGATGGCAGTGTTCAGCTCACTTCTGCGGTAGATCTTCGTGTTCCTCTCGGCTCAACGCTGCTCTACCCTACTGCCCAGCTCGATGAGCTCACCGTAGACCTTGGCCAGCATGGCCCGCATGTGCTAATCGCAGGAACGACCGGCTCGGGCAAATCTGTTCTCTTACAAAGCTGGTGTGCAAGCTTAGCGTTACGCAATAGCCCTGAGCGTGTACAGTTCATCTTCCTCGACTTCAAAGGCGGAGCTACTTTCAATGATTTGAAACATCTGCCTCATGCTCGCGGTTGCGTATCCGACCTCTCGATTGCCCATGCGAAGCGAGCTCTGCGCGCAATCGAAGAAGAGCTGCATCGCCGAGAGCAGCTCGTTGCCCATCATCACGTTTCGCAGATCACTCAGCTCAGCTCGCCTCCAGCACACCTGATTATTGTGGTGGATGAGTTCACAGCGCTGAAAAACCAGTTGCCCGACTACGTGCAGCGCCTCACCCGGATTGCCTCCCAGGGCCGATCTTTAGGCATGCACCTGATTTTGGCCACTCAGTCACCCCTAGGTCAGTTGAGCACAGATATGCGAGCAAACCTCTCCCTGCTCGTGTGTTTGCGTTTGCGCGATAGCATGCAATCAACTGACCTCGTGGGTGTGCCGGATACGGCCCACCTGCCGAGCATTCCTGGCTTAGGCATTGTGGAGTATGGTCAAGGCCCTCAGCTTTTCCATGCGCCGCACCTCGATTCGTGTGCTACTTTGGTTCACCACTGTTCTCTCGCTGCGCAGTTTATGGAAAATACTCCTGTACAGGAGCTCTTTTCTGCACCTTTGCCCCGCAATCTCCCCTGGGGTGGCCCTTCAACCTCGCTCAGCCTTCCCCCAACCCCACTGAGCCTCCCTTCAAGTTCTCTCGGTCTCTCCACAACTGTGCACCAGCTTGCTCTTGGCCTACAGGATAGTGGGACTGCGCTGCTACCTGCTTGCGTCGACCTCACTCACGGCAACATCGCTATCGTGGGCGGGCATGGCAGAGGCAAAACCAACCTGCTCACCCTCTTGCGCACCCAATACGAGGAAGCGCGCTCATCGCAAGAAAACCCTGAGATTACCACTGCTGATGACTCATCAGCTTTTACTGTGCGCTGGCGTGATGACGCTGACCAACTGTTGGATCCCACTCATTCAGACGCGCTGATAATCCGGGAAGAACTGCACAATCCGAAACTGAGGACCGTAATGTGCTTGACCAGTGCGAAATATGTGCGCCGAGCTGAGCAATTCGCTACGGTGATTTACTTTCCCACGGGCGAGCCCACTAGTGATGCTCTCGCCGGATTATCACGCCCAGCAGTGCAGGAATGGGAAGCTGCAGATTACACATGTCCCGGCCGCGCTGTGCTCATGACAGGCGCGCAGCAGCTTACCGTTCAGTGCTACCGCATGGGCGAAACCGCGCGCAGCACAGTACTGAGCTCATCACCGTCACCGTCGTTCGAGAGAAATGCCGACTCGGCGCAACGGTCAAAACAGCCTAGATGCGCTCCGCGTTCTGAGCTGCACGCAATGTCACCGTAAGGTCCACGCGCGTGCCGCCTTCAGGCTTGGAACTCCTCGTCACCGTTCCTCCGAAGTCGGAAGAAATAAACGTATTGACAATCTGGGTGCCTAAGCCTGATTCACCGTCATCGTGCTCCATCTGCTGGCTTGCCTCCAGGCCGATGCCGTCGTCTTCCACGCTAATGTTCAGGTCGTTCTTCCAGCGCGCCACGGAAACCGTGATCGTACCCGAGGTGCGACCTTCAAAACCGTGCTCCACACAGTTTGTCACCAGCTCGTTCAACACCAGAGAAAGCGGAGTTGCATCTTGCGAAGGCATCTTACCGAACTTGCCCTCAAAAACGAGGGAAATATGCTGATCCGAACGCGCTTCCACGTCAATAGTCATGCGCAACAGTTCATGTAACACGGCGTCAAAGTCAACCATCTCATCGGCCGATTGCGACAAAGACTCATGAACCATAGCGATAGCTTGAACACGCCTCTGAGCTTCAGAAAGCGCGCGCTTGACCACGTCATTCTTCGTGCGCCTGGCTTGAAGACGCAGCAGAGCCGAAACCGACTGCAAGTTATTCTTCACACGATGGTGAATCTCAGAAATCGTGGCATCCTTCGTCTTCAGCTGCTCGTCACGACGGCGAAGCTCAGTAATGTCGCGGTAAAGAATGACGGCGCCAAAGTGACCGCGCGGCCCATTCAGCGGCAGGGTGCGGAAAGCAATAGCAGATCCGTTGACTTCCAAGGTGGTATCCGCAGGTTCCATACCCGAGTAAATCGGTTGCATCTGCTGAATAGCTTCTTTGTTATCGCCCAGCAATTCGCGGATCACATCGTCAAAACCGCGGCCTTCCAGCTCGTTGACAAAACCCAAGCGGCGCAGGCAGGAGATGGCATTAGGCGAAGAGCAGTTGATAACACCATGCGAATCCAGCACGGTGAAACCATCAGAAACTCGAGGGTTATGCCTTTGCTTGTTCACGGCGACAGCGTACGGGAACTCACCGCGAGAAACCATGCTGAACAGGGCTTTGGCTGCCGTGATGCCTTCGCGCTCGTAGCGGCCAGCAATGCCGCGCATGGTGAGGTTGGTTTCTCTAATCAGAACGCCGATAGCGCGCCCGTTGTGCCAGATTCCGGTGAAAGTGTCGCAGATGCGAGGAGTGGTATCGCGCTCTTCATCGTCGTCATCGTAGTAATCGTCGTCATCGTCCTCTTCTTCTTGGCGAGAACGGAAAATATCGTGCGAACCCATAGCGCGCATGAGCAAGGCGCGCATATCAGAATCGACAAGGTGGCCCACCAAGTCGTCTGGTCGAACGGACACACCAGTGGACGGGCGGCACTGACCGGCGTAAATGAAGTGGCCGTCGGCGACGGGAATGACCAGCTGGAGGTCCATGTATCCCAGGTCAGCGATCACTTGCCAGTCAGCAACGAGCCTGTGCAACCAATCACGGTCAGAGTCGTCGAGGTTTGGTGCGTCCTTAATAATTCGAGCAAATTCGGCCATAATCTCCATGGTATTCGCTGGCCTAGCGCTATTGTGGTGGACAAGCGGAAAAAGGATGAGAATGAGCGAGAAAAACACACCAAATATGCCAAACCCCGAGCTAGAGCACACGCTCGACCCTCTGGCAGCTCAGAGGCGCGCCGACGAGGCCAAAGCGCAGTGGAAATACCTCAAGCGCGTGGCCCGCCGAGAGAAGAAAATGTACAAGCATGGCATGCGAGTCGGCGCTATCAAGGAAGGGCCTTACCCGTGGAAGAAAGTTCGGCTGGATGTTCACGGAAGGCCGAAACCAGCGATGCGTGGTTGGATTCACGCGGGTACTGCTCCCCTGGCTCTCGCTGGCGGCATTGTAGCGATCAGCCTGGCGCATGGGCCAGCGATGAAATGGGCGTGTGCAGTGTATATGATCTGCTCACTCATCCTGTTCACCAACTCTGCCGTTTACCATATTGGCGACTGGAATGAGAAGGTGACAGACATTCTGCGCCGCATCGACCATGTTAATATTTTCCTGCTTATTGTGGGAACTTTTACACCGATCAGCTTCGCTTTGCCTGCTTCTGTGCGCCACATTGCCCTCACTGCTTTGTGGGTGGCGACGGCGGCTGCCATCATCCTGCACGTGATCTTTATCAACGCACCACGCTGGCTCTATACGCTGGTCTACGTCATTTTCGGCGTCTCCGGTGGCCTGTTTATCCCCGCGCTGTGGGTTGCTCCTGCAGCAGGCCCGGTTGTGGTGTGGTTGATTGTCTCCGGTGGCTTGACGTATATTCTCGGCGCTGTGGTCTATGGCAAACGCTGGCCTGACCCCTGGCCGCGCGTCTACGGCTTCCACGAGATTTTCCACACGTGCACGACGCTGGCATATGCATGCCATATGGTGGCAATCTTCTTCGTCCTGCTGCGCCTGTAGGAGTCTTCTGTGCCTGTAACACCCTGTTGCGGACTGTAGCGGACTGTAGCGGACTGTTGCGGACTGTACGCATCCTGCGACTGTAACGCTCTCCTGCGCTTGTAACACCCTCCTGCGCTTGTAACACCCTCCTGCGGCTATGAAAAAAGGGTCGGACTGCAATGCAATCCGACTCTTCTATGAATGTTCAAGCGCTGTGCGCTAGTCATTGAGACTGCTGAGCCTTGTAAGGCTGAGCATCCACAATCGTAGCCTGAATCTCACGGCCTGTTGGTGCAGTGTAAGTGACAGTATCACCCGTGTGATGATCCATCACAGCCTGGCCAATCGGAGACTGTGGGCTGATAATCTGCTCGGAAGTGGCAATAGACAGGTCATGAGAACCCACCAAGTACTTGCCTTCCATCGAGCCGATCTTCAAAGTGACCAGAGTGCCATTGCCCACGGTGCCTGCCTCAGGAGGGGTGATAATCTTCGAGTCGCGCAACTTGACGATCAACTCGTTGATTCGACCCTCATTCTTCGCCTGTGCCTCACGAGCGGCGTGGTAACCGCCGTTCTCGGACAAATCGCCCTCAGCGCGCGCAGCGGAGATCTTCTGAACGATCTCTTCGCGCAATGGGCCCTGACGATGCTCGAGCTCCTTACGCATCTCATCGTAAGCGTCCTGAGTCAGCAGATAGATCTTATCCTCTGCCATATCACTCCTTTATAGGAAATACGCCGAACTCTCGGCAGTGGTAATCTCAAGAAATTTTGAGATTATCAGCGAGAAGTGGTCGACACAATGTCAACGACGAACACCAAAGTGGCGCCGCCAGGAATGCCAGCAGACGGGATGCCACGAGAACCGTAGCCATACTCGGCTGGGATGGAAACCACGAGACGAGAACCAACGTTGTGGCCAGGAACGGTGTTATCCCAACCCTTAATGACCTGGCCAATGCCAATGCCGAAGGTTGCTGGCTGATGACGGTTGAAAGAAGAATCGAAGGGGACGTCAGAACCCCACACGACACCGTGATAGTTCACAGTGACCATGTCACCAGGGCGCACGACTGGGCCGTCGCCTTCCACCAGCTCGACAGCCTTCAAACCTGCTGGAGCCTCAGCCTGTGGGAAGGAAATGGCTGGCATTTCGCCGAAGCCACCAGTGACCACTGGCATCTGTGCTTCACTCATGTTTACTCCTTATACTTTTGCCGCTGAGCACATAGCTCGCGGGTTACCGGCTCTATGTTACCGGTGCGGCCGCCCAATTGAGCGCAACAAGCGTAAACTGTAAGCAAAAGGCTTACAGGCGGAAGGTGGGAAGCATGGCTGAGAAATCTCCTCAGATGTTGCGTTTGGAACAAGCATGGAATTCAGTAGAACAGGCTCGCAACGAGTACGATCGCAACGTGAAAGCTGCGGAAGATTCTTTTAATCGCGTTTCCAAGCAGCACGCTAAGGCTGTCGACAAGGCGAAGGCTGCTCTCGAAGATGAGAAGAAGCGGTGGAACTCCCCTGTGGCCCAGTTCAAAACCGCTCGCCTCTACCGCGACCATGTGGCAGCAGAAGATGTGCAGATGTCACTGAGCTCAGCTGTGACCTCCACTATCCAGACTTCCGGTGAGACTCTGGTGTTGACATTGACTAACGGTTCCACCGAGGTGAAGGTGAATGCTGGTTCTCAAGATGAGAGCGCCGCTCAGGAGTTTTCGCGTCAAGTGCGAGAGATGGGCCAGCATACGCAGTCAAATATTGCTGAGCATGAGAAGGCGCTGACCGAGCTTAATCAGAACTTGACTGCAGTGATCAACTCCACGCAGGATATCGAGCAGGCGAAGAAAAACTTGGAGTATGCCCGCGCTCAGAAGGGTGCGATTCAGCGTGCGAGCTTGCAGTATGAGCAGGTTCGATCTGAGGTTCCGCAGGAAGTGCAGAAAGCTTTCGATAAGCACAATCAGAGGATGAAAGCTTCGTCGTGGGTTGTACCGATCGCCCTGGTGATTGTGATTATCATTTCGCTGATGCTTTTCATGCTCTTGCACTGAAAGAGTTCAAGGCGAGAGCACGGGAAGAAAAGAGCGCGGGAAGTACTCGCGACACTCGATCAGTGTCACGGAACACCCGACGGATATGTAGTACTCCGGATGGGTATCGAACCCACATGTCCTCAACGGACCGCGGGGTTTAAGCCCGCTGCGTCTACCATTCCGCCACCGGAGCAAAGCGACAAGCCTCACTTATTGTATGCCAAAGCCGTGCAGAGTAAAACTCTGTGTCGCCTCAAGATTTGCGCGAGAGTAGCGTGCCTCTCCTCAGAGGACGCACCACCCTCGCACTCACTCCTTCGAACACTTACTTCTCGTGCTCACCTCGAAGCAAGCATACTTCGACCCGCGTCAAGAATAATTCCCTCCAGCAAGCCGCGCTCCGAAGCAGTGTAACTCGTAATCTCATGGCCTGCCTTACGAGTCAGTGCGTTGACCAGCGTCAAAAGCCTCGAGTAGACGAGCACGCCGCCGCCGATAACGTCGCGCCTACCGGGGTGAATGACCGGCCAGCTCTCCATATCCTTTGTGGAAAGCGACAGAATCATGTCAGCAGCCTTCTTCGCGTCCTCGATGCTCACCTGCGCACCGTCGACCAGCTCGCGCGAATACACCTTTTCGCCCTGAGCGGCGAGGCTGAGCGTCGTAATAGTTCCCGACACGCCGATGAGCGTCCGGGTTTTCTCAAGATTAACAGTGCGCAAGGCATCATGCAGAACGCCATCAATATCGTCCTGCGCCTGCGCAATCTGCTCGGCAGTGGCCGGGTCGGAGAGCAAATGCCTTTCGCTCATCCTCACCGAACCTATATTCATGCTGATCGACTGAGCAACTTCGCTGGCCTGCTCCCCTGTTCCGCCCAGCACCATTTCAGTCGAGCCACCGCCGAGGTCCACCACCAGCAACGGAGCTTTGTCGCGCAACTGCTGAGCACTCAAATGGGAGGTCGCTCCCAAGAAGCTCAAGCGCGCTTCCTCAGTGCCCGGGATCACTTCTGGGCGCGCGCCGAGAAGGCGTTCCACCTCGTCTTCAAACTCTTCACGGTTCGAGGCATCACGAGTAGCCGAAGTGGCAACGAAGCGGATGCGATCGACACCACCAGCCAGTCTGATAATCTCGGCAAATCGAGCAACAGACGCATAAGCACGCTCGAGAGCTTCCGGCGCAAAAGCGTGATTGCGGTCGACGTCCTGGCCTAGGCGGATCACGTCCATAATGCGCGGCACGCGAACGTGGAGACCGGCTTCGTCAACGTCGGCGATCATGAGGCGAATGCTGTTGGTGCCGCAGTCGATACCGGCCACGCGCACGCTGCCCTCAGGCCTCGGGGTTGCGGCAGCCTCACGGGCGAACTCGCGCTCCTGCTCAGTCAATTCCGTCATCGTCTGCTCCTCACTTGTTATCGCACTTGTTAGCTGCGTTGCTCACAGCGCGTCCTCACAGCACATCCTCACAGCACGTCCTCACTGCACAGGCTCGCTGTACTGAGTACCTTGTTAGCGCTCAAAATCGGCAACTTTCAGCGTGCAACGGCACACCGCAGGGTCGAACTCGTGCTTCATACGGCACAACGCTTCATCGCCCACCGGGTTCACGCCTGGACCCATCGCCAGCGCATGACCGACGAGAGCGTGCAAGCACTTGACGCGGGTCGGCATGCCACCTGCAGAAATATTGAGAATATGCTCCTGCGAGTCACCGAGCTCGCGAGCCAGCTCATTTCTCACGGCAAGGTACATCTCATGGGCGCGAACATACTGGCGGTGGCGCTCCAGATTATCACCCTGCACCTCGCCAGAATCCGCAGTTTCAACAGCGTCCGAAGCAGCTGCACCTAAAGTTTGCGCAGCAGCAGCCTCGCCAGCAATCGCTTCCTCGCCGTACAGCCCCTGCAGCTCAACCATCACACCGGCCGATTCCAAATGTGATGCTGCCTTCACCGCCTCCGGGCTCGTCAAATAGAAAGTGGTCGGGAAAGGAGTAGGATGTTTGACGCGCTCGGTAATCAGCGGTCGAGTTGCCACAACCAGCGGGGTTCCGCACTGTTTGCAACGCGCTGCGACGGAGATAATTCCACGCGGGTAACGTCCCAACTGCTCGGTGACGACGGCAATATCCGCTTGGCTCGCCCTCTCGGCCAGTAACTGCTGAGCTCTGCTACGGCAGATGCGCAGATCATCTTCGCTCAAGTGCGGCACATCATTCATCAGCGTTGCCGGATCAAGTGTTGCCGGATCAGCCTTAGCCTCAGTCGTTTCACTTCTCACGGCAGAGCCTTCGTTCATGGCGAGCTCGTCATTGGTTGGCATTCTGGTCCTTTTCTTGTTGCTCTTGTTGCGCAGGCGGAACTGCTTGGGAGACCTTCTGATCGCGGCGTGCAGCCTTATCGGAACGCTTGAGCGAGCGCTGCCACAGCTTATACCATTCGCTCTTGGCTTTACCCGCATTCTGAGTTTTCGCCGTGGTGGTCGCGGTGCTCTGGTACTTTTCCTTGCCGATAACGCGCACACTCACTTCGCCGGGGTAAATAAAGCCCAGCCTGGTCCTCGCCTGGTCGACGACGTAATTGTTATCATCCCATCGCCCGATTTGCAGGTCCAGTTCTCGCTTCTGCTTACTCAGCTCTTCCGCTTTATCTTGCAAGCTCACCAGCTGACTGGAAGAGGCATTGTAGTCGCGCAAAGTCCCCATAAAAGGAACGAGGGCGACCAGCAAGATTACCACGGCGAGGGTTTGAAGGAGAATTCTGACGCCTACTCCCTGCTCTCTTTTGGTGTTTCGGCTTGTATTTGTCGAGCTCGACGTGCGTAAGGCCGAAGAAGAGTTCGGAGACGTTGAAGAAGAAGTAACAGGCCGCTGTGCTGAAGCACGCTTTGTGCCGAAGTCGCGCAGTGCAGATGAGGAGCGTGATGGCGACACATTGCGTGCCGCATTCGACTGCCGCTGATTACGCCAGTTCAAGTGGTTACGCGAGCTGTTCTTGTCACGTGAACTCGTGTGGTTGCGTGGGTCACGCTGAGCACCGGAAGTGCGCGGGGAAGGCTCTCGTTTCGAGTCATGAGAACGAAAACTAGGCACGTTCACTCCTCTCTCGCGTAACGCTCATTCATCTGATCATCACCGTCCGGCCACCACCATCTGGCCTTCACTGTCCAGCCTTCGCCGTCCGGTCATCAACCCGCACGGGCTGGCGTAGCCAAATTCCCAGTCTACTCTTTCCGACTGGAGGTGCGATGGGAAATAAAAAGCCGGCTGAGTAAAACTCAGCCGGCACAAGATTACCACTATGCTGTCAGCAGCAGTGACAATCTCAAACTATGAGCAAGCCAGCTACAGTAAGCCTGACCGCTCAGTAGCTCACTTCTGCAGTGCGAGAGCGCGCTTGAAGGCAGATGGGCCTGCGTACACTGCGGTAGAGCCGAGCTCCTCTTCGATGTCGAGGAGACGGTTGTACTTAGCAATACGCTCGCCACGAGCTGGAGCACCAGTCTTGATCTGACGGGTGTTCTTAGCAACAGCCAGATCAGCAATGGTGGTATCGGAGGTCTCACCAGAGCGGTGGGAAACCATGGAAGTGAAGCCTGCGCGGGTTGCGAGCTCGATGGCGTCGAGGGTCTCAGACACAGAACCAATCTGGTTGAGCTTGACGAGCAGGGAGTTTGCAGCCTTGAGGTCGATGGCCTTCTGCAAGCGCTTCGGGTTGGTGACCAGGAGGTCATCGCCGACGAACTGGAGCTGATCGCCCATGCGAGCGACGATGTTCTGCCAGTTCTCCCAATCTTCCTCTGCGAATGGATCCTCGAGGGAGACGATTGGGTACTCTTCAACGAGCTTGGAGTAAACGTCGAGCATGTAAGCAGCGTCGCGATCCTCGCCGTCGAAGTGATACTTCTTGGTTTCCTTGTTGTAGAACTCGGAAGAAGCAGCATCGATTGCAATGCCGACCTGCTTGCCTGGCTCGTAACCAGCATCAGCAATGGCCTGCATTGAGCTTTGGAGCGAAGCCGCCCTCATCGCCCAGACCAGTCTCGAGGCCAGCCTTCTTCAGGGTGGACTTCAGGGTGTGGTAGATTTCCACGCCAGCCTGAAGTGCGCGAGAGTAAGAATCGAAACCGTAAGGAGAAATCATGTACTCCTGAATATCGGTTGCGAAGTCAGCGTGAGCACCACCGTTCATGATGTTCATGTTTGGCACTGGCAGGACGTGACCATTGGTGCCGCCGATGTAGCGGTAGAGTGGTTCGTCAGCAGACTCAGCAGAAGCATAGAGAGCTGCGAGAGAAACACCGAGGATGGCGTTTGCGCCGAGCTTGCCCTTGTTTGGGGTGCCGTCGAGATCGATCATGGTCTGATCGAGAGCACGCTGATCGGAAGCATCCATGCCGATGATGGCTGGAGCAATCACATCGTTGACTGCCTTGACGGCGTCAAGAACACCCTTGCCACCGTAAACAGACTTATCGCCATCGCGACGTTCCCAAGCTTCTGCCTCACCGGTGGAAGCACCAGATGGAACGAGGCCCTCGCCCTGAGCACCATCGTCGGTGTCAAGAACGACCTTGACGGTTGGGTTACCGCGGGAATCGAGAATTTGACGTGCGTACACGCTTTCAATGACTGCCACAACAACTCCTTTTAGATAGGTGGTAGCTTTGACTCTTCTAGAGTATCCGAAATGCAAGACGCGCTAAGGCCTCTCGACACTCGGATTCCCTGGCTCATGCTTCCACTGAAAATCTTGCAAAACTTGCTCAACCCACTCGATAACACCTTGAGGGTCGAAACTCTCCGCCGCCTGCTCAGAGCGTTGGAATGGCGCAGGAATGAGCACCGTATGCGTTACCGGGCGATACAGGAAACCGCGATAAATACGCGACATCCTCATGCGCACCGACTCTGCAGGGTCAATCTTGGCAAAGCGAACGCGGCTACCCAAAGCCGAAATTTCCGTAATGCCAATCTTGCCAGCCTCCTGGCGCAAACGAGCGACCTCAAAGAGCAAGCGAACCTGCTGAGGAATAGCGCCGTAACGGTCCTCCAACTCTTCGCGCACATCCTCGAGGTCAGCCTGGGTCTTCGCCGCCGAGAGCTTACGGTACGCCTCCAAGCGCAACTTCTCCGAAGAAATATAAGAATCGGGAACAGAGGCCGGAATTGGAAGGTCGACCGTCACCGGCTCCTCTTCCTTCTCCTGCGGATGCTTGAACTGCTCGACCGCCTGGCTGACCATGCGAACGTAGAGGTCGAAGCCCACACCCTCAATATGGCCAGACTGTTCAGCACCCAGCAAGTTACCCGTACCGCGCAACTCCAGATCGCGCAAAGCAACGTCATAACCGGAGCCCAAAGCCGTGTTCTGAGCGATGGTTGCCAAGCGATCATGCGCCTCCTGAGTCATCGAATGCTCAGGGTCGTAGAGGAAGTAGGCGTAAGCGCGCTCACGGGAGCGGCCCACACGTCCACGAAGCTGGTGCAGCTGCGACAAGCCATAGCGCTGCGCGTCGTCGACGATGAGCGTGTTCGCGTTGGAAATATCCAAGCCCGTCTCAATAATCGTTGTGCACAGCAGCACGTCAATCTCGCGGTTCCAAAAATCGCGAATCACCGTATCCAGCTGTTTCTCACCCATCTTGCCGTGGCCAATGCCAATGCGCGCTTCAGGGATGAGCTCATGCAACTTGGCAGCCACCTGGTCGATATCACGCACGCGGTTGTGCACGTAGAACACCTGGCCTCCGCGCAACAGCTCGCGGCGAATGGCAGCCACCACTTGCGCATCCTCATAGGCTCCCACATAGGTGAGCACTGGCAAGCGGTCCTCTGGAGGGGTGGCAAGAGTCGACATTTGGCGAATGCCCGTCAGCGCCATCTCCAGCGTGCGAGGAATCGGGGTTGCGGACATGGAAAGCACGTCAACGTTGGGCTGCAGAGCCTTGAGCGTCTCCTTATGTTCCACGCCAAAGCGCTGCTCCTCGTCGATAATCACCAAGCCAAGCTTTTTGAACTTGATCTTGGAGTTGAGCAGCTTATGCGTGCCGATCACCACGTCAACTGTGCCTTCGCTCAACGCTTCCAAGGTTTTCTTGGTCGTTGCCGCCGACTGGAAGCGCGACAGAGGCTTGATGGTGACAGGGAAACCGGCGAAACGTTCGCTGAAGGTTTCAAAGTGCTGCTGAACGAGCAGGGTGGTCGGCACGAGAACAGCCACCTGGTAACCGTCCATCACTGCCTTGAAAGCTGCTCGCAATGCGATTTCTGTTTTTCCAAAGCCCACGTCTCCGGAGAGCAGGCGGTCCATGGGTCGCGGCGACTCCATATCCTGCTTGATTTCGTCAATCGTGCGCAGCTGGTCAGGCGTCTCCTGGTAGGGGAAGGCATCTTCCATCTCCCGCTGCCACGGGGTGTCGGGCGAGAAGGCGTGGCCTTTGACGCGCGAGCGTGCCGAGTAGAGCTTGACCAAGTCGGTGGCGATTTCGCGCACATGCTTCTTGGCTTTAGCTTTCGTTTCTGCCCAGTCGGAACCGCCAAGTTTGTTGAGTTTGGGCTGCTCGGTGCCAAGATACTTGGTGATGAGGTCCAGCTGGTCGGTCGGTACGAACAGGTGGTCAGCTGGAGCCCCTCTTCTGCTCGGCGCGTATTCGAGGACGATGTATTCGCGGTCGGCTTTCATTGCCCCGGAGCCGACGGTTCTCTTCTCGAGCTTGACGAATTTGGCGATACCGTGCTGCTCGTGGACGACGTAATCGCCTGGTTTCAGGTCGACGAGGTCGATGTGGTGGCGACGTCTGCGCGCCGTCTTGTTGCCTGAGTAAGCGGAGGTGGCTGAGGTTCGTCCCAGAATGTCAGCTTCGGTGATGATGGCAAAGTTGGCAGCTGGCCAGAGGAATCCGTGCTGTGCTTTGGAGCACACGTAGGTGATGTCGGAATAGTTTGCCCCAAGATTATCAGTGTCATTGACGCTTTGCTTCAATCGCGTCAATGTGCCATGTCCCGCGGCGGTAATCACCGTTGTCGTCTGTGTGCTCAGCAAATCCTTGAGCAGGGAGAGGATTGCCTTTTCATCTCCCCTCTCCTGCTGTGCTGGTTCGACGTCGAGCTCAACATTCGACTCGTCTTCGGTGTCGACGGAGAATTCGGTGAGCTCCCAGACGGGATGTTGCGAGCTCCTCAGCTTGTTCATCGTGTCCATGAGGTCGAGGAAGCTTGCTCGGCCAAAGTCGAGAGGAGCTCCAGCACCGCGGCCGGATGCGGCAACATGCCAGGATGCAGCGAGGAATTCGTCGGCAGTTTTCGTCAGGTCGTCACTGGCTCGGCGCAGACGGTCTGGCTCGTTCATCACGACGAGAGCGCCGTGTGGGAGCAGGCTAGGCACGGTTTCCAAGTTGTCGACGAGGACGGGAAGCAGGGATTCCATTCCTTCGACTGCAATGCCGTTGCTGATGTTTTCCAGCATTTCGTCGGCGTTCTCAATGCGGCCGATGAGAGCTTTCGCCCTGCTTTTCACTTGTTCGGTCAGCTGGATTTCACGGCAGGGGGTTGCCCACAAGCTGGGCAGTGTTCCGCCGAAGGTGCGCTGGTCAGAGGCGTTGAATTCTTTAATAGAATCAATTTCGTCGCCAAAGAATTCGATGCGCACCGGGTGTGGTGCGGTTGGTGCGAAGACGTCGAGCAGGTCACCGCGCACAGCAAATTGGCCGCGTTCCATGACGAGGTCGACTCGCTGGTAGGAGTTGACGGCAAGCTGCTTGACGGCCTGGGTCATGTCCATTTCTCGGCCTTGGACGAATAAGAGTGGTTCGATTTCACCAAGGCCTTGGGCTACTGGCTGCAACAGCGCGCGGATGGGCATGATGAGCACGCGGATGGGACCAAACTGGTCGTCGCTCTCGCCTGTTTCTTCTTCCTCTTCTTCTGCCGTTTGTGGGTGAGCGAGACGGCGGAACACTGATAATCTCGTGGCCACCGTGTCGGCGCGCGGTGAGAGGCGTTCGTGCGGCAAGGTTTCCCAACCGGGAAGAATGGCGATTTCTTGCGGCTTTCCCGGCCACCAGGAGCGCACGTCGTCCGCGAATTCTTGTGCGTCGCGGTCGGAGGCGGTGATGATGACGGTCTGGTTGACTTGGCCGGCTGCTGCCATGAGGGCTGCTCGTGCGGCGGAGATGACGCGGATTTTCCTGTCGGAACCGATGACGGCGGCCTGCTTGTCGTGTGGGATGGCGCGCAGGTTGTCGAGCAGATTTTTTACTTGCTCGTTGTGAGAAATGTGGGTGAGGTAGGTGGCTAGCGTGCCCACCCAGGAATCTCGGTGTTGTTGGCGCTCGCTTGTCGTTTCAGCCATTTTCTCTTCCTCGCAAAACTTTGTGTTCCGTTGTGTGCGCAACCTAGGTTGCCGTATGCCTGAAGATTATCAGTGCGTTTCAGCGCTCAAGCTGCTGGTGATTATCAGCGTTGTCAGCGCGCGTTGAAATGCTCTTGTGCTGCAGCTAAGCCTTTGGTGGCGAGCATTTCGACTGCGTCAGCACCGTCGGCGAGAACGGTGGGCAGCTGTTTGCGCTGGGCTGGTGGGAAGCCTCCCAGTACCCAGTCGATGGTGTTTTCGTGTGCGTGAGCTCCGCGCTGGGCGTGACCAGTTCCCATGCGTACGCGATTGTATTTGTTGGTCCCTAGCGACTTGTCGATAGATTTGATGCCGTTGTGCCCGCCTGCTGAGCCGCCGTTCTTTACTTTGATGCGGCCAAAGTCGAGATCCATGTCGTCGTGAATGATGATGACGTGTTCTGGGGCGATGTCGTAATACTCGCATAGGGAGCTTACTGCTGCTCCGGAGTCATTCATGTAGGTGAGTGGCTTGGCGAAGAAGGTTTTGAGCATCTGGCCGTTGAGGCTGATCATTCCTCGGCCGGCGAGTGCGAGGCCTTTGTGGTCGGAGAGACTGACGTTCCAGCGTTGCGCGAGTTCGTCGAGAACCATGAAGCCCATGTTGTGGCGTGTGTCTTCATACTTCTTTCCTGGGTTGCCAAGACCGGCGATGAGCCAGAAATCTGATGCCATATTTACCTTCCCAACACAACGGCCACCCTGGCGGTGGCACCTTTATGAGATTAGTCGGGGCTAGGAAAAACGGGCAGAAACTATGCTTATGGATCCTGCCCGCTTCCTGACGCCGTGAGTGTCAGCTTTTATCAGTGGTGGTTTACTGTTCTTGTGCGGCGCGCTTGATGGCTTCCTTCAACGCTTCCTGAGCCTTGCCATAAGCACTCCAGTCGCCTGCTTTGAGTGCTGCATCAGCATCATTCAATGCCTTATTTGCATCATTCAAAGCATCGGTGAGTTGCTTATCCTTCTGCTGCGTTTGAGCGTTGCTTTGCTCGCCATTCTGGCCGTTCTGGCCGTCTTGGACACTATTCGCGTCACCATTCTGGCCATTTTGACCGTTTTGACCAGTCTTCTTGGTGATGGCCTTGTTATCAGCATCGCCTGCCAAAGCACCCGAATCACCGCCAAACACTTGGTCCAGCGCCTCATCCAAGGTGTCCGCAAATCCAATATGCTCACCAAAGGCAACGAGAACCTTCTTGAGCAGTGGGAAGCGCGTGGTACCCGAGCTTTCCACATACACCGGCTGAATGTAGATCAAACCACCGCCGATTGGCAGGGTGAGCAGATTACCACGAACAACATTGGTAGAACCCGACTCCAACAGGTTCAACTCTCGAGACACGGTTGCTGAAGCGTTGAAATTATTCTGTGCCTGGCCAGGGCCTGGAACATTCGTGGACTTCGGCAGCTCCAGCAAACGCAAGGTTCCATAGTTCTTACCGATCACGCCCGCCTTATTTCCTGCATCCGAATCGGCGGAAAGGTAGCCAGTGAGAATCTCACGCGTATCACGACCTGCTGGAATGAAGGAGGTGTACAGCGAGAAAGTCGGGCTCTTGCGGTTTGGCGTTTGCATGGTCAGGTAGTACGGAGATTGCAATGCTGCACTCACCTGCTTACCTGATTCTGCAGCGTTTGCCTTGAGAGTCGGGTCGGTAGGCACCTGCCAGAAATCCTCACCCGAGAAGAACTGAGCAGCATCCGTCACGTGATATGTGCTCAGAAGTTTCCTCTGCACCTTGAAGAGGGATTCTGGGTAGCGCATATGGCTCATCAAATCGCCAGAAATCTTCGACAACGGCTTGTAAGCGTGAGGGAAGATCGACTGCCATGCCTTGAGAACCGGGTCGCTGGGATCCCACGCATACAAATCCACATGGCCGTCATAGGCGTCCACGGTTGCCTTCACTGAATTGCGCATGTAGTTGGCTTCACCAGAAACCAAGGTCTTCATCGTCTTCGAACTCTGCGTGAGAGCATCCTGAGTGGAGTTATGCAAATCCACCTTCTGCGAGTACGGGTACTGGTCGGAAACCGTGTAGGCGTCCAACACCCATTTGACTCGTCCATCCACCACCGCTGGGTACACGCGAGAGTCAATCTCCAAGTACGGTGCCACACGGTGAACGCGCTCAACTGGCGAGCGACGGTAGAGAATCTGGGAGTTCGAGTTGACGCGATCGGAGAAGAACATCTGCAACGAGCCGAACTTAATCGAATAGATGAGCTTCAAGAACGGGTTGGAAATCTTTGGACCACCATTACCCGTGAACTCGGTAAGCTTACCCTCCGAACCGGATGGGTAGTCAAACTCCCAATCTTTCTGACCCTTCTCGTGGCCCACAATCGAATACTCGGGAGCATTCGGGCTGAAGTAAATTCGCGGCTCGTAATGCTGAGAATCGGTGAGCTTACCCTGAGTTGGGATGCCCTTCTCAAAGAAGACCGGCTGGCCGTCCTTGCTGATGCGGTTACCATAGGCTGCCACCACACCATAACCGTGGGTGTACACGGTGTGATCATTCACCCAGTTGCGCGAATCATTGCCATCCAAGTTGAGCTCGCGAGCGCCGATCACCGTGTCGTAGCTCTTGCCGTCGATCATGTATTTATCGACCATTTGAGTGTCTTGGAAGGAGTAATACTGCTTGCTCTGCTGCAGCTGGCGGAAGGTTGGTGCCACCACTTGCGGGTCGAGAAGGCGGATTTGCGCGGTCGTCTCCGCATCCGAGGCCAAAGCTCCAGCCTTACCGGTAGTTGTGGCGTTGTAGTTGACTTTCTCGACTTTATCGAGGCCGAAAGCCTTCTGCGTAGCGCTGATATTACGCTGAATATACGTGCTTTCCAGCTCTTGCTGGTTAGGATTCACCACGAGGCTTTGCAGCAGCTTTGGTGCTGCTACTTGAGCGATCAAGCCCAGAACAACAAAGATTGCCAGCACGATAACCGGTGTCTTCCATGCCGTCATAGCCTTCTTGAAGCCTACCTTCTCGCCCATTGGCTCAGCAATCGCCTTGGTCGTGTTAAGCCAGATGGCGAAGAAGAGCGCGAAGGCGAACACCAGAACAGCGGCAAAGATGATGGCGGGAATGGTGACGTGCGTTCCGGTATAGCCGGCGCCGGTGAACTTATCGTCTGTTTGGGTCAGCGAGTCAAAGGCACCCAGCAAGATTTGCACTGCGGTAAAGCCGAGCAAGAAGAATGCCCAGAATGCGAGCTGACGGCGCGCTGACTTCGTCATCGCAAACAGCGAGCGGTGTTTATCCGGCACGCTGAAGCGAATTCCACCCGAAACCAGGTGTGCAACAACGCTGGCGATGAGCGCAAGGAAGAGCAAACGCTGCATACCAGCGATCAGAGCGCGCAAACCTGGCAGGACGAAAACGTAGAAGCCCACGTCGAAGCCGAATTGTGGGTCGCGTTGGTGGAAGGGCTGGGCGTGGAACATGAGCAGAATATCGTTCCAGTTATCCATCAGTTGTGAGCCGAAGATAATGCCGATAATCAAGCTCACCCACAGGCTGATATGACGCAGACGGCGTGAGGTCATGGAATGAGTGGCGATGATGGTCACTCCATCCTTGTCATATTTGTAAGAGTCGCCATTTTCGTCAGCAGGGCGTTTGACGATTGCCCAGTTTGCGGCGAGGAAGCCGACAATTCCGACGAGCAAGGCGTAGACGACCCACAGGCCGATTTTCATGAACCACGTCACCCACAGCACTGAGGAGAAGCCGAGTTGGTTGTACCACAGCAGGTCAGTGCCAAAGCTCACGCCCGCCCAGATTATCAGTGCGATAACGGCGAGAACGGCAATGATAATCCAGAGCCATTTGCCCCAGAAACCGGAACCCCAGCCGAGTTCTTTGAGCTCGTGAGTGATGTCCTTGACCAGGCCGATTTGTTGAGCAAACTCCGATTCGCCGCGACGAGAAGACTTACGCGCTTTTTTCTTGCCCTTGTCAGCGTACTTGTCATCGTGTTTATCGGAGTGCTTATCAGAGTGCTTGCCATCGTCGCTCTTATCGCCACCCATATCGCTGGCGTTATCAGCATCGCCATGAGCGCGCGAGGAAGCAGACGACTCGTACGTGTAGTCACTCGTGTGACCATCATCATCCGAACCGTCTGCAGGATGAGGATGCATGCTGGAATAAGGGGATGTGAAGTCAGCATCATCCGCATCGTTGAGGAACTCCTTCTTAAAAGCCTCCCATTGGCTCAAGAAATCGTTGCTCTGATCATCATTGTTTTTCGACATAGAACCATCTTAACTGGTCTTATCGATGAGCCGATACGGCTCAGAAGGCATCAAAAACGGTGTTATTTCAAGGTTTTTGCTTTGCACCCTTCCACAACAATGCGCGAAATTGCGAGAGCACCACCCACGGCAATACCAAACGGAGCAATCAGCGAAACAGGCAGATGAGAAATCTCGATAATCATCGCCGTAGCCATCAAAGGAGCCTTCTGCGCCGAAGCAAGTACGGCTACCGCGCCAATCATCGCACACTGCCACACAGGAATAAAACCAGGAGCAATCATCTGCGCGATCACACCCAGAGCTGCGCCCATGCACGCGCCAATGGAAATGGCCGGGGTGAGCGTACCACCAGAAGCACCGGCACGAATGGTGAGCAACGTCACTGCCATTTTGAGTGCTGCTAATCCTAAGAGGCCCAGAACGGCCAGCCAACCAGAGAGCGAAACCTTATCGAGGAACTCAAACGGAACGTTCATCGCCGACTGTGCCAAAGCGCGACCATTGCCCATAATTTGCGGGAAAAACGCGGCGATCGCACCCGTGAGAACAGCCGTGAGAGGAAGAGCGAAGAGGATGCGCTTATCAGTGATCATCTTCTTATTCGCCCTCGAAGTGAGCCAGCGGAACCAGCCACCCACAAAACCAGTCAGAGGGGCGAGAATGAGCGCAATAATGACGCCTGCCACAGGGAAATTCTCATGACCCACCGAGTAATAAGGGTGCGTGCCCATAATCATGCCACCCACGAGAGTGGAAATTGAGCTCATACCCAGGCACACGCCCACCACTTCAAAGCTCGTCTGGCCCAGCAGCATTTCGATACCGAAAAAGGCGCCAGCAAGTGGGGAAATATACACTCCGGCGAAACCCGCGCCAGCACCGGCGGCAGTGAAAAGAGGAAGGTCGGAGCGGCGCAAACCAATCTTCAGGCCGACTTTCTCCCACCAATACTGGCTGAGCATGGAGCCAGCCTCACGCGGGGCAACTTCACGGCCAATAGAGCCGCCGGAACCGACGTAGAAAATCTGGAGAACGTCGTGCACTAAAGTTTGCCACCAAGGAAGCCTTGCGCCTTTCACAGCCTTGGCAACGCTAGGGACTTTCGTCGTCTTATTGCGCAAGAAATACCAGGCAATGGCCACCACAAGGCCGCCGACACTCACCGACAGAAAGCGGCGCAAAGCTCCAGAATTCCAGGCGATGGGTGAACCACCTGTTTCGTGGTAGCCCAGCATAAGCCCTTCGAAAACGCCCAAAAGCTTGCCCAGACATCCGGCAACAGCGCCGACAAGAACTCCTAACACGAGGGTAGAGAGGATGAGCGCAAACAGGTGACGTGCCGAAAAGGCTTCTTGACGGCTATCTTCAGCATCCCTGGCGACAGTCTCGCTTGCTTGACGCTGAGGTGAAGCTGCCGGTGCGCTCATGCACTCCTCCTTAAACCCGCAGGTTTCTTCAGATTTTCACTATGCTGATTGTTTCCGCGTCATGCTTACTTGCTGACGTTGAAGCGGAACTCAGCGATATCGCCATCCTGCATCACGTAGTCCTTGCCTTCGAGATGCAGCTTGCCCGCTTCCTTCACCTTCTCATAAGAGCCGAGCTCAATCAGATCGTCATACTTGACGATTTCTGCCTTAATGAAGCCCTTCTCGAAGTCCGTGTGAATAACGCCTGCAGCCTGTGGAGCAGTCCAACCCTTGTGAATCGTCCAAGCGCGCACTTCCTTCTCACCAGCAGTGAGGAAAGTCTGCAAGCCCAAGGTTTCAAAGCCCACGCGAGCCAAGGCATCCAAGCCAGATTCGCTCAAGCCATCCGCCTCGAGCATTTCTTTGACGTCTTCTTCGCTCAAATCTGGGTCGTTGAGTTGCGACTCGAAATCAGCGTTAATGAACAGTGCAGGGGCAGGAGCAACGAGCTTGGAAAGCTTGACGTGCAAGGCCTCATCGTGCAACTGATCGTCGTCGACGTTGAACACGTAGATGAACGGCTTTGCCGTCAACAAGTGCAGGTCGTACAAATCGTCCTTGTTAATCTTGCCGGCCTTATCGGCGTGGAAAATGGTTTCTCCATCTTCCAAAATCTTCTGAGCAGCTTCGACAGCGTCATAATACTCTTGTTTGATCTTCTTACCGCGAAGGTCCTTTTGCAGCTTAGGCAAAGCCTTCTCAATGGTTTGCAGATCGGCGAGGATCAGCTCAGTGTTAATCGTGTCGATATCCTGAGCAGGGTCGATCTTGCCGCCTGTTGCAGCCATCGTCTGATCATCGCGCACGATGTCCGGGTTGGAGAACACGCGCGTGACTTCGCAAATGGCGTTGGCTTCGCGAATATTGGCGAGGAACTGGTTGCCGAGGCCTTCACCCTGTGAAGCGCCCTTCACAATGCCTGCAATATCAACGAAACTAACGGTTGCAGGGACAATCTTTTCCGTCTTGACCAGTGGAGCGAGCTTCTTCAATCGCTCATCAGGAAGAGCAACAACACCCGTGTTCGGATCAATCGTTGCGAACGGGTAATTTGCTGCCAGCGCGTTGTTCTTGGTCAGCGCGTTAAAAAGCGTGGACTTACCGACGTTTGGCAGTCCAACAATTCCAATCGTAAGAGCCATAACTCCCCACTCTACTGGTCAATCGTGACGGCGAGAGGCGCGAGGAAGCCACACCACGCGCCAAAAACGCGCCCATCACGCACTTACCACGCGCCCCGCTTATATCTCCAGTCACGTAGGCGGCGCGGGCAAGCCACACACCGCGGCTGCATCACATGCCGAGCTCTTCCAAAGCTCCGCGCGCACTCGCCAGCTCCAACAAGTGTGCAAACACGCTCGACGTCTCGCGCACACCATCATGCTGGTACGAGTTCGTCACCCACGCCTGACTATTCGGAATATGCGAAAGCGTGCGCAAACTCAACTCCTGCGGCACATACATATCCTCGAAGTACACGGCGCTGGTGAGCGGAACCTCATTGTGCGCCAACTGGTTCTCGTCGTAAATCTTTCCCCAGTTGGTAGAAGCCTGCAAAAGCTGCTCCGCCTGTGCAAACGGCTTCAAAGCGCTATCTTCCTCGAACATCCACGGCAAAGCCATCTCCCCCGTGAACATCAGCGGATCATGCTCCGGCGCATACAAATCAGCATGCTCGTTGAGCACACGCTGGGCAGCCCAATTCGTCGGCTCGCACCTTCCCGAATCGGAACCGTCCTGGTAAATGCCTTCCTGCAAAGTCCAGTACAGCTCGTCGCCATAGCTCGTCGTACGCGCAAACACGCCTTGCAAGAACTGGGTAGAGAGGTTTCCATCCGCGTCGAAAGCATCATCGAGCAGCCAGTGCAACTGTTCGAAAGATGGCTTCATACCAAAGCTCGAACCCAGCGATTGCAAACGCTTGACGGAGAGAATATCGCCGTTGGGCAGCTTCACATCCCCACGAGCAACGCGAGCCGCAACCCGCGCCAGAATTTCTTTATCCTGCGGGTAGCGCTCATAGAAAGTGTTAATCTTGAGCTGCAATTTTTCATAGGTGTGGCGGTACAACTCTTCAGCTTGCGCGGGGACGGCTGGAATTCCGCCCGTCGTAAAGCTCGCCACCAGAGCCTCCGGGAAGAGCGAGAGGTAGGTCAAGGTCAGGAAGCCACCGTAAGACTGGCCCAAAGTCACCCATTTACGCGCGCCGAAATCCGCACGACGCACCCACTCGAAGTCGCGAACAATAGAGTCGGCGAAGAAGCGTTGCAAATAGTCCGCCTGCGCCTGGGCACCACTCAAGCCGTGGAAACCGACAGCTCCCACACGCTCGATCACGCCGCCAGAGACGGAGGATGAACGGCCAGTACCACGCTGGTCAGGAAGCACAATACGGAAATCCTTCGCAGCCTCACTAATCCACGCCACCGAATCGGCAGACTCAGGTCGCGGCGACTTTCCACCTGGACCGCCTTGCAAAAACACGAGAGTTGGCACATCACGATGGCGATTTTGCGCAGCGGTCACCACGCGGTAGAACAAAGTGAGAGAACGGGAATCGCGCGCGGCCAGCACTTGCGCCGGGTCGTTAATATCCACACCTCGCCAATCCAACGGCACTGCAATCTCGTGGTCCTCCACATACAGGCCAGGCACCATATAGCTGGCAACCATACGCCCGCCCGCTTGGGTGGGAGCCGCATTAAAAGTCGTCACTGCACTCATTTTTTCCTCCTCAACGCCTCCAGATTATCAGTGCTGATAATCTCACTTCATTCCTCGTGAGCCGCCAGCCTCAGCATTCCGGGATGCGCACCGTGACAGCGAGGCCGCCAGTACTGGTTTCCTTATACGAGCTCATCATGTCAGCGCCCGTGCGTTTCATCGTTGCAATCGCATCATCCAGGCTGACCAAATGCGAGCCGTCACCCAGCAGCGAGACTCGAGCGGCATTGACGGCGGTGTTCGACGCGATGGCGTTGCGCTCGATGCACGGAATTTGGACGAGGCCAGCGATCGGGTCGCAGGTCAGGCCCAGATTATGCTCAATGCCAATCTCAGCAGCGTTTTCAATTTGGTGAGGAGTGCCACCCATCACCGCGCACAAGCCCGCCGCAGCCATCGAGCAGGCGCTACCCACCTCACCTTGGCAGCCGACCTCAGCGCCAGAAATCGAAGCGTTGTGCTTGAACAGGTAGCCGATGGCGTGAGCGGTGAGCAGGAAGCGCTTCACACCCTCCCAGTTGCCGTCCATGAAGGCGTAATAGTAGTGCAAAACCGCGGGAATAATGCCCGCAGACCCATTCGTCGGAGCCGTGACGATGCGCCCACCGTCCGCGTTTTCTTCGTTGACGGCGAGGGCGAAGAGGGAAATCCAGTTGGCCTCGCATGTTCCTGGAGTCATGGAAAGGCACGTGCTCTGCGTGGCTTGTGCGGCCTTCTTGAGGTTTTCTGGCTCGGCATTGATCACGTCGACACTGCCCACCAGCTCGTGGTAGACGTTCGGTGCGCGCCGCTTGACCTTGAGGATTCCTGGCAGGGTGTCGCGGCTGGTGTGCGTGCCGTTGTAGACGCACTCGCGCATGGCTTCCCATGCGGTTTTGAGCCCCTCGTTTACCTCGGCTTCGCTATGCATGGCCATTTCGTTGGCCCAGACTACTTCGTCGATGCTCAGGCCTGTCGAATCGCAGATTTGCATGAGTTCTTGAGCCGATTCGAAGTTGTAAGGGACACCTGAAGTTGCCTTGGCTGCAGCGCTTGGGTTAGCTTGTGCACTCTCGGATATATTGCGTACGCTTACCGTGTGAGCCTGCTGTGCTTTATGCTCAGCCTCTCGGTTCGCCTCGTACTTGCTTTCCTGCGTTCCCGTTTTCCTAAATCCGTCGTCGGTCACGCTTGGCGCTGCAACCACATTGTTCGCGCCGGGCAGCTGAGCCTCAAGCTCCTCTTGAGTGGCAATAAAGCCACCGCCGATCGAGTACATCACTTGTTGCTTCACCAGATTATCAGCGCTGTCAAAGGCAGAGAATTTCATCCCATTGGGGTGCAAGGGCAGGCTTTCGTGCATGTTGAACACGATGTCCGACTGGTGGAAAGCGATCTTCCTTGTGCCGGCAAGGTTGAGCTCGCCAGTTTCCCACGCTCGGTGGAGGTCGAAGCGTACGGCGTCGGTCGAGCCAGTGGCGGGGTCAAGGCCTTCGAGGCCTGCAAATGCTGCTCTGTCTGTTCCGTGGCCTTCGCCGGTCAGTGACAGCGAGCCGTAGAGGTCGACGCGAACTCGCTCTACTGCGGCCAGCAGGTTGTTGTGCTCCAGATTATCAACGAAGGCTTTGGCTGCTCGCATAGGTCCGACGGTGTGTGAGGACGACGGGCCAATTCCGACGCTGAACATTTCCAATGCACTGAGCATGATGACCACTTTCTCCAAGTGACGTGAGCTACGCTGTTGTCGATTTTAGGGCCTGCCGGTAACGAAAACGCTGAAGTTTCCGAGAAATGGCACGCGCGGCTTCCTCACAGGTTTCTCTGTTCATTGTGCAGCTACTTTCATTCTTACGAATGATGAAAGTGCTCGGCTGAGCTTCTAGCATGGACTTATGAGCACTCACAACCGGGCCAGTTCACACAACGCGGAGCGCAGTAACCATCAGCACGACAGCCACGAGCACAGCGCCACTCAGCACCTCAACGTTGAACACACTGATGCTGAACATAGCGATGCTGTTCGCGCCGAGCTACTACATAACTATGCGCAAACGCATCCGAACCTGCGCTTGGATAACGCTCAACCCATTGCTGATAATCCACCGCTATGGCGCACCATCTGGGCTTTCTTACACGCCAACAAGCTTCCTTCCTGCACTATCGAAGCGCTTTTCGCCCTCTTCTTTACCTTGGCTTTGCAACCAAGTACGGACCTTATCGGCTTTCTGCCTTTCACCGCGAACCTCAATTATGTACTGGTGTGGACCGCGCTGCTGTGCGTTCCTGTGGCTACTCGCAAGTGGAAGCCCGATGAGAGCGCATGGGCTTTCGCCGCACTGGTAATCTTGCAATGCCTTTTCGGCCCGATGCTGACGATGAGCGACCCTCTGGCCCTCGTTTTGCTCTACGACGGGCTGGTGTTGGGGCGTCGAGAGAGTAAATCGCGCTTTATTTCCGCAGGATTAGCAATTATCGCATTCTGGGGTGTACTCATGATTACCGGCCCGCTGCTGCCGCGTAACGTCCGGATTCTCACCAATTTCAATGATTGGAGCCTCTCTGCGTCCCTCTCCATGTCACTGATGGGCGCGCTGCTCGTCGTCGCCACCATTGTTGCTGGCTTGTACCGTCGCACGAGCATCGAGCAGATGGCACTGATGCGCGAACACAATGACATGCTTGCCCGTTCTCAGGAGGAAAGCCGTACTGCCGCGCGTGTGGCGGAGAGGGCTCGTTTGGCGCGCGATATGCATGATGTGGTGGCGCATACGCTGTCCATCATCATTATTCAGTCGGATGCTGGTCGATATGCGGGTGTCACCAATCCGCAGGTGGCTGTGCAAACCTTGCGCACTATTGAGTCGGAAACGCATGAGGCTTTAGCTCAAATGGGTGAGATTTTCACTACAAGCTCCTCGCCTGCTTCCAACGCCGTCTCCGCTGCGTCTCCTCAGCAGATGCCAACCCGAGTGTTGTCGAAACACGATGCCCCTACCCTTCCTCTTCCTCTACAGTCGGCGCAGACGGGCAAAACTCTGGCGATCACCAGGGTGATGCCACAAACAGCAGGTGTGAAAACAGGAGCAGGTTCTCGACGAGGGCCTGCTCTGGGAGGCGAATATGCCGGAAAGTCTCCTGTTTCCACGGTTCCCAGCTATGTGGGCATTGAAAATCTGGTGCAAGAAGCGAGAAATGTGAGCCAGGGGCTTTATACCGTTTCGTACACCGTCCACGGCGAGCCGGAGCCTGACATGAGCGAGAGGCTGCAAACGGTGCTGTACCGCACGGTTCAGGAAAGCTTGAGCAATGTGAGGAAATACGCTGTCAACACGCCGTCACCAGCGGGCAGCGCCACCGCACCGACCCGTGGCGCCGCCACATCGCCAGCCAAGCCGTTGACGCCAGTGCACGTGAGTATTGTGGAAACCTGGGGTGTGGAATCGGGAATCCGAGTCGTTGACCTTCTCATCAGCGACGATGGACGCGGTTCTGAGGCTAGCGAAGATGGACACCGCACCGGCTATGGCCTGATCGGCATGCGCGAGAGAATCCGCGCGCTGGGTGGAACACTGGCCTATGGGCCTAACTCGCAGGGCCATGGCTTCTCTCTTCACGCGCAAATCCCCACCCAGCCTGGCATCGACCTGCTCGCACTAGCCCAGCAGCACACCCACAAGGCTGATGGAACTGATGGCACGCAAGAGGAAAGGCAAGCGGGAGGTAGCACGTCTCGGACGGCTGGTGGCCAGGCAAACGACCCAGCACACAGCCCAGCCCGTCGTTCAGCGAAAAACCACGCTGATAATCTGGCGCATTTCTTCAGCAAACTGTGGAGCAACGTGATCGCAGGCCTGAGCACGCTCTCCCAGCGCCTCGAGCGGTTTATTTCGTGGAAAGCACGCCATTCCCTCATCAATTCGCTTCCCATGGTGCTGCTGCTCGCAGTGCTCGCTCTGTACACTTACGACGCTCCCACAGTGCACACTCATGAGCTGCACGTGCTCGGCTTACTGTGCGTGCCGCTGATGATCCTTCCTTTGCTGTGGCGTCAACGCTTCCCGATCATCGTGGGCACCTGGGTGGCGTGCATGAGCATCACTTTCAGCGTGTGGAGCGCAGCACGCGGTCTTCGCTTCTTCTTCGTCGCTTTCCCTGATCTGGTCGCTTTCTCGGCAGCGCTGCTCTATGGCGAGAAGAAGTATCGTCCGCTGCTCATCAGCCTGTGCGTACCCGTTGTTCTGACCGACGCTTTCCAAGAGGTGATGTGGTCGCTCAACTACCGCACCCATCACCAGGGGGATACCACCATCTGGCTCACCCTCATTTTCTACATCGTGGGAGATTCCGTCGTTGCAGCCATTGTGGGCAATCTTGCGCTGCTCAAGAGGGCTCGGGGTAACGACCTGGCTTTGCTACACCAAAAAGAGCAGGCTTTGCTGGCAGCTCGTGCAAAAGAGGCTGAGCTGGCCGCCCGCCACGAGCGCGAACGTATTTCTGAGCAGATGCACGAAGAGATTCGCGAAACTCTCCACGCCGTTCTCGAAGCCTGTGCAAGCTCTGCCCCGCAGTTAGAGACGCTGGCTGCTCGCTACCCTGATGGCCAGTGTACCGTCACTGAGCAGGATCAAGCTCTCATTTCCTCACTCTTTGCTCAACTTGCCCAGATTGGCAGGAAGGCTTTGGCCGACATGCGCGCCCTGCTCGACATTTTGCGCAGGAACGAGGCGGCAGAGCAGCGCACGTCTGCCCCACTGCGCCCATTGAATGGCACGCACTAGCCACATGAAGCTTCCTCCTTTGCCATGCGCTATTCTGAGAGTAAGGAGGAACTATGGCCATTTCTGTTGTGATCGCTGACGATCAGGCGCTCGTACGCACCGGTTTTTCTATGGTCATCAACACTCAGCCGGATATGACAGTTGTTGGTGAGGCCAGCGATGGCAGTGAAGCCGTAGCTCTCGTCGAACAGCTCCACCCTGATATCGTGCTCATGGACGTGCGCATGCCCCACATGGATGGTATTGCTGCAACTGGTAAGATCGCCGCTCTCGACGACGCTTACCACACCTCTCATCCCGACTCTGCTCAGCGCACGCGCGTGATTATTTTGACGACTTTCGACCTCGATGAGTACGTTCTCTCGGCGATTCGTGAAGGTGCGTCGGGCTTTTTGTTGAAAGACACCTCTCCGGAGCAGATGCTCGACTCTCTTCGCCAGGTGTACGCGGGAAACGCCATTATTGCGCCGTCGGCAACTCGCCGTCTCATTTCGCGCTTGGCACAAGGTCCTGCCGTGAGCAAAAAGAGCGTGAGGAGATTCTGGAAAGCCTGACACAGCGCGAAATCTTGATTTTGAAAGAAGTGGCACACGGGTTAAGTAATCAGGAAATCGCCGATAAGTTATTTATTTCCGTGCCCACCGTAAAGACTCATATCGGCCATATTCTGGCAAAAACAGGCAGTCGCGACCGCGTTCAAGCTGTCGTTTTCGCCTACGAATCGGGTTTGGTTTCTTAAAAAATCTACCCGGTGTGCTTATACTGGCATCAATCACGTTGGTTGAGTCTTTCCTGGCGTGGTTGACTGTTTACATAAAAATCCCGTGTGAGGTTTTCCTCACACGGGATTTTGCATTTCGCAGCTTGATAATCTCAAGCCACTATTTATGCCTCAGCAAGCGCTTCGACCGGAGGCGTCTTAATAGCCCGGCGAGCAGGAGCCACCGAGGAGATCAACGCCGCAACCAGAGCGACCACCACAATGATGGTGGAAATCGTCCAGTTGATCATCAAGGTCGTCTTACCAAAGGCACTTTGCAACACCACCCAGGCTCCGAAGCCACCGAAAGTCGTGCCCAAAATAATGCCCGCCAGAGAGGCGACAATCGAAATGATGAGCGCCTCAACAGCCAAACTGCGCTTGAGCTGGCCGCGAGTCATACCCACAGCCCTCAACGTTGCCGACTCACGAGTACGTTCGATCACCGACAGCGACAAGGTGTTCGCCACGCCGACCAAAGCGATCAGAACAGCCACGGCGAGCAGGGCGATCAGCGAGATCATCATGCGGTCGATAATCAGGTTCATCAACTGACGTTGGACGGCTGGGCTCATCACATAAGCCTCACCATCGCCGAACTCGTCAGAAAGATCCGACATGAGCTGAACAATGTTGATGTTTTCGCTAATCTTGGCCCACATTTGAGCGTTACTGGCCACCTTGACCGACTGAGGAAGGTCTTCCGGGTTGACCAGCAGCACCGGAGACCCGCTCGCGCCATCAGGCAGACGGAAGTCGACGATTTTCACCGTAAAGGTGAGCTGATCCTTCTTCACTGTGCCATCGGCCTGAACATCGCCGTCGACGGTAAGGGTAATCTTATCGCCGCTCTTGAGCTGCTTCTTACCCCACTTCTTGACCTTATCGGAGGACATCAGAGCACTACCGCGAGGAAGTGGGGCCGTTGCTGCAGCACCGCGGATCACATCGCGACGGTCCTTAGCCGAAATGGAGATGACGGTTGCCGAATCGTCTTGCAAAGCTGGCTTATCCACCTCAGCGGAAGTCTTGTACACCAAGCCAGCGCCTTCCACGCCGTCCACCGAGCGAACCGACTTCACCTTGCTTGCCGTGAGCTTCGAGTAGACGACGTTCATATCCACCGAGAACTTATTGTCCAGAATCGAGTTCATTGTCGTCTTCACCGTGGCAGCGCCCGTAGCGATCGTCGACACCAGCGTGACGCCAATGAGCAGAGCGACACCAGTAGAGGCAACTCGGCGAGGGTTACGCGACACGTTTGCCGCAGCCACACGCGAAGCAGGTCCCACATGCGAGGCAACCGCATTGCCAATCTTCATGAGAACAGGCATCCACCAAATAGCGGAAATAATCAAGCCGACCAGCAAGAGTGCGCAACCCAAAACTGCCAGGCCGATCACCGTCATAGCCATCTGGTTGATGTTCTTGGCCTTCATCACCATGTTGTTGTTTGTGGCGTAGACCACCCAGGCCACCAGCGCGCCGCCGATGAGCAGGAGCAGAACAGAGAGAGCAGCCCTGAGGAACCCAGCCTTCTTGGTCGGAATCTGATCCATCGGGCGCAAAGCCTCCAAAGGAGTAACCTTCGTGGCCAGGCGGGCAGCCGTCAAGCTGGCGATCAGGGTGATCACCGTGCCAGCGATCATCGGCACGCTGAACACGAGATTGCTCGGGATGAAGAAGAACTGAACGCCGCTTTGCACCTCGTTGGCGCCAAAGGTGACGTTCGTGGCATCCAAGATGAAGATGATGAGGCAGGCGACGCCCACACCCAAAGCAGAACTCACCAAACTGAGGGCAATAGCCTCCCACTCCACCATGTGGTAGAGCTGCTTCTTCTTCGCACCCATGGCTCGCAACAATGCCAAGGTCCTGCGCCTTTGAGCGACGAGAACCTGGAAAGTATTCGAGATTACCAGTGCGGCGACGAAGAGAGCGAGCAGGCCGAAGGTGAGCAGGAAGATGCGCACAAAGTCAGTGCCGTTGCCCAGGTTATCCATCGTCTTCTTTTCCGAGGCGCTGCGCGTGGTCACCTTCCACAGCTTCTTGGGGAAGATCTGCGCAAGCTGAGCCGTGGTCACGCCAGCTTTGGCACGCAGGTACAAGCCGTTGATGGAGAAGTCGCGCGTGTTGTACGTGTTAGCGTCTGGAGTGATTTCATGCGCCTTGTATTGAGTGAGCCAGGCTTGGGCTTGCATAAAGTCCATACCCGTTTCCTTGACGCTGTCGTTGTAGTAACCTTCCGTCTCTTTCACGTCATTTTCCGTGACAAGGCTCGTCTCATCGGCGTTCTTGAACTTCTCGGGGTTCGCCTTCTGCTCCTCGAGCTGCTGCTTTTGCTGAGCCAAGCTCTGGTAGGTGGACACAACGCCGGCAATGTCAAGCTTGTGGATCGATTCGACGCTGGCTGCAACGAAATCACCCTGAGAAGCCACAGAAACAGAAGCGGCGAGAGGGAAAGCGTGGGTGGGGTCACTGACGAAGCCCACCACTGTGGCCTTCACGTAGGATTCTTGGGCTGACGTGCTGTCAGGGCCTGCCCAGGTTTGCAGGGCGTAAGTGACTTCATCGCCCAATTTCCAGCCTTGCTTGGCTACACGACGCTGGTCGAGGGCAATTTCACCTGGCTTGGTTGGGTAACGGCCTTTCACCAGTTTGAGCGGCATGATCGAAGCATCACTACCCATCGGGATCATGGTCGAGGTTGCCGTCTTATTCGTGCGCTTCGTGGTGACGACAGCTACCGAGCTCGTATCCAAACGGTAGGAGGTGATTTTCTCGTTGCGAGCTTGCTCGATAACATCGCTCAGCACAGGATTATCAATGTTTTCCTGCTCTTGCGATGCTGCTTTGGCTTCCTCTTTCGTCGCATAGGTTTGCTCGTTGGCGTAACGGTTATCCTCAACAATGAAGTTAGCAGTGCCGTAAGCTGCGGAAACCTGATCGCGCATCGAGCGGTCCAGAGAGTTGCCAAACAAGAAGGTTGCCGCTAAGAAGGCGGTGCCGACAATGATGGCAATTCCTGCAGGAATGAGTTGACGCACATTTTTGCGCATCATTTTCAGTGCAATACGAATCATTACTATCACCTCAGGCCTGGGAAGCGTTCAGCGAGTGAACAGAGTGTTCGGCAAGGTGATGAGCACTCGCCTGCTTTCCTACAATCTCTTGCATGATGGAGGTGAGCAGGTCGCTCATTTCCTGAGCTTGCGGATGCTCGCGGTCGGCAACAATCTGGCCGTCAGCCAAAATGATGGCGCGGTCAGTGTAACTTGCTGCGGTGGCATCGTGAGTGACCATGACGATCGTCTGACCCAGTTCCTTGACGAGGTCGCGCATCAGCGTGAGCACCTCTGCCGAGGAGACGGAGTCGAGGTTTCCGGTTGGCTCATCGGCGAAAATCACCGACGGCTTGGAAATGAGCGCGCGGGCGATGGCAACGCGCTGCTGCTGGCCACCAGACATTTCTGCTGGGCGGTGCGTAAGGCGATCTTGCAAGCCCAAGGTGTTGACGAGAAGGTCGAACCATTCCTTATCCACGCGCTTGTTGGCCAAAGTCAGTGGCATGAGAATGTTCTGGCGAGCGTCGAACATCGGCAGCAGGTTGAAGCTTTGGAAGATGAATCCCACCTTTTCGCGACGCAGCAAGGTCAGCTGCTTATCGTTAAAATTGGTGATATCTTGGCCATCGAAAATAATCTGGCCGGAGGTGATGGAATCCAAGCCGGCGAGAGTGTGCATAAGCGTTGACTTACCTGAGCCGGAAGGGCCCATAATGGCGGTGAAAGCTCCTCGCTCGAAGCTCACCGACACGTCACGCAGGGCGTGAACAAGATTTTCACCCTTGCCGTAATCCTTGACGAGGTCGACGGCTCGCAGTGCGATGGGGCGCTCGCCCATGGGCGAGCTTGCGCCGGCAGCGGTGGTATTGACTGCGCCATCGGCATGTAGTGCGTTGTTGTTGACGCCACCAGCAGGTGTGGCGAGAGAGTCCATGCTTTCCATTTCACATTCTCCTCTATCGTTACTTTTCGATGGTTTCACTGTAGAAAAAACGCGCCTAGTTTCCATCGTTCGCGAGAATGATTTTGCTGCGCTGATAATCTGGAGAACTTCGTAACACTAGTTGCGAGGCTTTGAGTTAGTATCGAGGGGAAGCTCCGGCATGCATGCAGGCCTGCCGGTTCACGTAAGGCCACTGGCCACGAAAGGATTATCAATGACGACTCAAACCTTGTACAATCGTCCTGCCAAATACATTCCGCGTGTCGCTGCCGTCCACGATATGTGCGGTTACGGCAAATGCTCTCTGACCGCTGCAATCCCGATTCTTTCTGCGGCTGGTTGCGATGTGTGCCCTGTTCCTACCTCGCTGTTTAGCTCACATACCCTTTTCCCGCATTTTGAAATGCTCGACACCACTGATTTCTTGGATCGTTACCTCGATTCGTGGAAGCAGATTGGCGTGGAATTGGATGCCGTGTACTCCGGCTTCTTGGGTTCTGCAGAGCAGGTGGACCTCATTCAGCGTATTGACCGCGAATATCCTCAGGCTTTGCGCTTTGTTGACCCGGTGATGGGCGATGGCGGCTCAATGTACCCGACGTACACGCAGGAAATGTGTGAGGCGACGAAGAAGCTCGTCGACGGTGCGGATGTGTTGATGCCGAACCTCACGGAGGCAAGCCTTTTGACGGGTATGGCGTATGAAGGCCAGGACGTTTCAGACGATTATGTTGCCGAGATTATCGACCGTCTGTTGGAGATGGGCGCGAAGGCAGTGATTGTGAAGGGAATCGACCATAACGACGGTTTCCTGCGCAATTTTGTGGCGACTGCTGGTGACGATGCTCGCGTTGCTGGCGTTGCTGGCGCTCCATCGCACTCCGCCCACCCTGAAATTCATGAGCTCAAGCATGCCAAGCTGGCTCATATGATCCACGGCACGGGTGATGCGTTTGCTTCTGCGGTGTGCGCTGCCATCATGGCTGGTAAGAGCTTGACTGAGGCCGCTTCTTTGGCTGGTGAGTTTGTGCGTGACGCCATGATTAGCACTCTGGATCAGCCTGATTTCGCGCGTCGTGGCGTGAACTTTGAGCTGGTTCTGGACCGCATGACCGCGCTCATTCCTCGTTGATTGCACCGAGTCGCTCGTTGATCGCGACGCGGATCGCAACCTCAATTGCCCACTAACCCGCGCTGATTCCACCGAGTCACTAGCGAATTCTGAGGCGTACGACTTATCCACAGCCGTACGCCTTTATTTATGCCTGCTCAGCCCGATTCACCTCTCATACTTCGGTATGATTACGTCAGCTGAAGCAAGTTTTCCACAGTTTGAACTTTTTTCTTTCTGCCCTCGCAATTTCTGTCATGCTGAGGCCATGATCACATTCCCAGAAACATTTATTCAACCGCACAGTTGTACGAACGATTGCCTTCCAGCACTGCCAGCGAGCAGCTTGCACGTCGATATGAACGTGACCCAGCAATGTTTGGGAGCGCTCGGCGAATCGCTCGCTGCTCGCCACCTGATGCATGACGGGTGGAAGATTATTGCGCGCAACTTCCGCACACGCTACGGAGAGCTCGACCTCATCGCTTTAGAACCGCATAATCAGCTGGTTTTCATTGAGGTAAAGACTCGCCGTGCAAATCGCTCTGCTGAGTTTGGCTACCCCGAGGAGGCTGTTACTCGAACTAAGCAGATTCACCTTCGCCGCGCTGAGAGCGTGTGGCTGAGTACTCATCCGCGTACTTTCTTCTCTCCTGAGGTGCGCAATGATGTGGTTTCTATCACTGTTTTCCCTGATCGCATTGCGTTGCGCCACCTTCGTGGGGCTTTTTGAGGTCAAGGAGGAATAATGCGTATCGGTACCAGCCAGTCGATTGGCCTGATTGGCCTCTCCCCTTTTCTGGTGACAATTCAAACCTTCTTAAGCCCTGGTTTGCCCAGTATTTCCCTCATAGGATTACCAGACGCTTCCCTTGCAGAGTCGAAGGAACGAGTCAAATCTGCGATTACCGCGTTGGGTGTTCGCTGGCCTCAAACTCGCATCGTGGTGAACCTTTCGCCGGCAAGTTTGCCTAAGCATGGTTCCACGCATGATTGTGCAATCGCTATCTCCCTTTTGGGGGCTATTGGTGTAGTTGACCCGATGAAGAACAAGGATGTTTTAGTTGTGGGAGAGCTGAACCTTGATGGCACTTTACTGCCTATTTCTGGTTTGCTTCCCATCTTGCTCTATGCCAAGCGCAAAGGCTTGCATACCGCGATTGTTCCCGAGGCTAACGCGGATGAAGCGCGCTTGGTCGATGGCATCAGCGTTCATACCGCTCGAAGTTTAGCCAATGTGGTTCAACTGTTGGGCGGTACTCTTCCTCGGCAGGAGTCTATCCCTCAATCAATATCCGCCCCTCTGCCCGTTTCCTTCTCTCATTCCTCTCCCTCTTCAGCACCTCCATCATCCTCTCACCCTGCGCAATCTTCTGCGGCTGCGTCCTCCGCTCACCTTGCGTACTCTTCTGCGGCTGCATCCTCCGCTCACCCTGCGCACTCTTGCGAACGCGCAGCTTCGCTGGATGCTGATTCACTGTCTGATTCACTACTCGGCACCAACGCAGACGAGTGCGTCGATATGGCTGATGTTATCGGTCAACACAGTGCGAAACGAGCACTGGAAATCTGCGCCGCAGGCCACCATCACGCCCTTCTCTACGGTCCACCCGGAACCGGAAAAAGCATGCTCGCCCACCGTTTAACCAGCATCATGTCGCCCTTAGAGGAGCGTGAAAAATTGGAGGTTGCTTCCATCCGCTCTGTCTGCGGCACACTTGCCCGCTACGGTGTCACCTCTGTTCCGCCTTTCGAAGCTCCGCATCACACGGTCAGTGTCGCCGCTATGGCAGGAGGAGGAACAGGAATTGCCCATCCGGGTGCGGTCACGAAAGCTCATGATGGCGTGCTGTTTTTGGACGAAGCTCCCGAGTTTTCTGCCCGTGCTCTGCAGGTGTTGCGGGAGCCTCTAGAAACCAGTGAGATTATTCTTTCTCGCTCCCAAGCTACTGCCGTCTACCCTGCTCACTTCTTACTACTCATGGCTGCAAACCCTTGCCCGTGTGGGAAAGGATGGGGTAACGCGCGTGATTGTACGTGTACCTCACAGCAGAGAAAACGCTATTTCGGTCGCCTTTCTGGCCCGCTGCTCGACCGCATTGATATGCAGATTGAGGTTCCTCCAGTTCACCTGAGCATGAATAGCAGGGAGGAAAGTTCAGCGAGCATTCGTGCGCGGGTGATTCAGGCTCGTGGCGCCTACCGTGAATTATTCGGCACGTCCGATACCGCCACTCGCCCTCACCAGCGTGTGAAATGGCTGCGCGCGAGAACTTCCCGCGCCTGCCTCGCGCTCCTGTCCTCTGCCGTTGACAGAGGAACGCTCAGCTTGCGCGGCGCCGACCGTAGTTTGCGCGTTGCCTGGACGATTGCTCTACTCGATGGGCGCATGTCACCCAACCCCGAAAATGTCGCAGAAGCGATGAGCTTGCGTCCTCGCCACAACGTCGTCTAGCGCTGCAGTACTTCCCCTCTCAGGGTCCGAAACCACTTCTCTCACCATCCCGGCCCCGCTATTTCCCACCCCTGTTACAAAAGGAATCATATGAACTCTCAATCAGCAAACACACATCATGTGCTCACACCCTCTGTGTCTTCTCTTTCCTCGCCTCCCTCCTCTCCGCAGGCCTTCTCCTCCTTGTCTTCGTCTTCTACGCCCGCGTCACCTACCACTGCGTCCAGCTCTCCTCCGAGCCTCTCAATTTCTGCCGCTCGTCAGCCCTCTCAGGAGATGTTGTGGGCTCAACTGAGCTATATCGCCAATGGTCCTAGCTCAGGGATGTCAGCACTGATCAGCACTCACGGAGCACGAGAAACTTGGGATCGGCTTATTCATCTCTCCCAGCAGGAATCGGAGCAAGATTCGTGTGAGCAATTGGCTTCCCTGGTGATTTCTGCCCTGCAAAACCACATGTCCGACGATGATTCAGCGCACTCTTCACCACAACCGCCCGCTTCCTCTCGCTCCACCGCTTCCTCTCGCCCGTCCACTGTCTCTCGCTCCTCGGCACAATTGCGCGCCAACGTTGTTGCAACCGCACATACCTGGTATCGCAGGCTGCTCGAACTGCTCAGCTTCCCCGCTGACGTGCTTGAGATGCGACTCACTGCCAATAAGCGCTTGCACATCCTCTACCCCGCTCATCCCTGTTGGCCAGCCGAGAAACTCGAACGCTTGCTACTACCCTCCTGCTCTTCCGTCATGCCAATCTGCTTGTGGGTCGAAGGCGATGCAAGCCTTCTCATTGAACCGCACATCAGTGGCATCGTGGGTTCTCGCCAAATGAGCGACTATGGCAAGCGCTGCACACAAGAGGTGACTCGAGCCTGCTATAACGCCGGTTCTGTGGTCATCACTGGTGGAGCTTTCGGTGTCGACGCGCAGGCGAATGCCACCGCTTTGAGCATGAACCAGCCCAGCATTGCCATGATGGCTGGTGGCTTGGCAAACCCCACTCCCAGCGCTAATAAGCCTTTATTCTCCGAGATTGTCAGTACGGGTGGAGCACTGGTGAGTGAGGTGCCACCCTACAGTGTTCCCTTCTCTTCTCGCTTCTTGGAGAGAAACCGGATTATTGCAGCCTTGAGTGATGTTCTCATCGTTGCACAAGCGCGCTACCGTTCAGGTGCGTTAAATACAGCTCGTTGGGCTGAAGAAATGTATCGTCCAGTTCTGGCAATTCCGGGGAATATTGATGAGCCGAGTAATGCAGGCTGCAATCGCCTCCTGCGCTCTCAAAAGGCGACCATTGTCACGGATATCAGCGATCTGAGTGGTTTCTTGAGCCCTACACTGAGTTTGAACCTGAGCAAGCCCAACCCTGATGCTCCCACTTCTGAACATGCTGCCTCTCGCACTGACAAGCACGCCCCTGAGCCTCTCAGCCTCGAAGAAGAGATTCTCCACCTCACCGCTCGGCAAGGAAAAACGGTAGATGAGTTAGTCAGCAAGCTGCAACCGCGCTATCTTGCTCGCGAAGTGAGCCAAAGCATGGGTCTGCTCGAAGCACAAGGCCATCTCATTCGCCTTCCTACCGGAAAATTTGTACATGCCCAGCACCCATAAGCCACGAGAGATGAAAAATACTGGTTTTCGCTGAGCGTGTGTTGGAGTGTGCACGGTAGAGTAAAAGGCGTGAATAGTGATGAGTACGAGAGCATCTCCCGCAGTTGGGAGTTTATCGAGCGACAAGTGGAATCACACCAGTCGCGCGAGCTTTCCCGCATGCGCCGTCTGGCGAAGCGCGCAGGAGTGTCTTTAAGCTCTACCAGCCAAACTCGTTTCATCACTTTCCTCGCCCAGCTTCTCCACGCTCGTCATGTTGTTCTTATTGGCGACGGATTAGCAATGGAGGCTGTTTCTCTTCTGCCGGTTCTTCCTGCTCAGGGCAGCTTGGTTGTCGTGGATCAAGACCTTCACGGCATTAGCTTCATTCGTGATTATTTTGCCCACCAGTCCAGCCAGGTGAAGGCGAAAGCTTTTAGTGCAACAGTGAGCACGTACTTGTCTCACTTGAACACGGCTAGTTACGACATGATTGTTGTGTCGGGTAGTGCGATGAATTATCGTGCTGCGCGCCTTCATGCTCGCGAATTGTTAAGCGCTCATGGCGTGTTGATTTATACCAACGTGCTGGGAACTGCTCATCAGCCGCGTTTCGGCGTGACTAACCCTGCTGACCGCAGTGCAAAAACGGTGGAATTGCGCAAAGTACTGTCCAGTGCTGACAGCGATGCTAATCTTGATTCCTCCCTGCTCTCTATTGGTACAGGGTTGCTCATCTGCTCGAATCGTTCGGTTCCGAAGCCCGCCGAGCTCAAGGAGACTCTCGACCACGAGCATGCTGTTGTCACGCCAGTTCAGGCTCAAGCCCAACATCAGGCGAGTCAAGCAGTGATTGAGAAGGCTCGCGCTCTGCACCACCTCGACGAAATACTCTTCGCCCAGCAGGAAGGTTCTGCTATCACGGCCCAGCCTAGTGAAGAAACGCAGATTCTCTCCCCTGCTTCTGAGGATTCACGCTTAGCATCGCGTCATTCTCATACGGCAAGTGCTCAAGAGGCCGCTACCGCACGCTATGAAACAGTGCCTGCAGATGCTGACACGTCTGGCGAATTTGAGGAAGTTTCGGGCCCGATGAGCGAAGATGACGCTGAACACACCTCTGCTGAACACAGTTCGACTAAACGCACATCGACTGAGTACACTTCGGAAGCGCAAGAACCAGATGAGCAGACGCGCTCGATTGACTCGCTGACTTTTGTCACCACACAGGAACTGCTCAAACAAAAAAGGAGAGCACAGCACCCGTCCGATGCTGCACTCTCCTAACAACTCAGCCTTAGCAAAATCTGGCCGCAGCCGATCGCACGGTGTCTACCATGCACAGGCAATGATCACACATAGTTGCGGTCGATGCGGATATCCGACACTGTCAAGTTTGCCTCGTTAACCAGGTTGAAGAGCAGAACTTCAGCGAGATCATGCGCATTCATGAAAGTGTGCTGCTTCTCCACGGACACATAGTCGTGGCTTTCCTTGTAGAACGGGGTGTCAATACCACCAGGGTAAATACCCACCACGAGCACAGAAGTGCCCTTGTAGGCGGCCTTCAAGCTCTCGGTGTAGCCCTTCTCGCCCCACTTGGCAGCGCAGTATACCGACTCGTTCGCATTACCGCGGGTTGCAGCCGTGCTCATCACGTTGGCAATCTTGAGGTTTTTCTCCTCATCAGCCTTCAAAGTGGCCACGCTGAAGAGCATCATGCCCTTCAAACCCTTGAGGGTCTTGTCCATATCTGCGCCCACGTAAGCGGTAGGAGCCTTGAAGGAAGGCTGACCAGCGTTGTTAATCAGCAAGTCAATATGGCCTAGCTCGTGAGCCTTCGTGACAGCAGAATTGACGAATTCTTCATCGCTGATATCGCCAACGAGTGGCAGGTACTTCTCACCCCACTTTTCGGCGAGTTCCTGCTGCTTGGCAGCGTTGAAATCGACGCCAGCAACCGTCCAACCGCGCTCGATCAGCCCGGCGGTCAGCTCGTAGCCCAGACCGTTGGCAGTGCCAGTAACCAGTGCGAGTGGCATACGCCATCTCCTCTCACGTTCAATAACTTCTAGAGTTTCAGTAACTTCAATAGCTTCAGTAACCGTATAACTTCAATAGCTTCAGTACCTGTACAGCCTCTGTCACTTGAATACTTCAGCTCGCTCTTTACTTTCCTGTTCCCTAGTGCCAGCTTTGAAGTTGCACGTGACATTTCATTGAGAGATTAAAGTGCATTCCAGCATCTGCTGCTCGACACACCGTTCCCACTACTTGTGAGCTCTCAGCGCACACTCACCGTTCAGGCGCCCTACTGTTCGCACGCCCAATCCACCGCCTGCTGAGGGTCGTCAGTCACGCGAATCAAGTCGAGGTCGGAAGCAGAAATCATGTGCGCTTCCAACGCCGTCGTCCTCACCCAATCGAGCAAACCCTGCCAGTAGCGCGAGCCGACCAGAACGACAGGCGAGCGGCGCGTCTTATGTGTTTGACTCAGCGTGAGCATCTCAAACATTTCATCGAGGGTACCGAAGCCGCCGGGTGTGACGATCAAGCCGCGGGCATACTTGGCAAACATCACCTTGCGCACAAAGAAGTATTGGAATTTCAACCCGAGATTAACATACTGGTTTAATTCCTTTTCGTGCGGCAGCTCAATACCCAAGCCCACTGATACGCCTCCGGCCAGCGCTGCTCCCTTATTGGCAGCTTCCATGCAGCCGGGACCACCTCCGGTGATCACTCCCATACCGCGTTCAGCCAATGTGCGTCCAATCTGTTCGCACAGTTCATACACCTCATCACCCGGCTTGGTTCGAGCGGAGCCAAAAACGGCAACGGCAGGGCCAAGTTCGGCGAGAGTGGAAAAGCCGTCGACGAACTCCGACTGAATTTTGAGCACTCGCCACGGGTCTTCATGAAGCCAGTTTGTTGATGATTCTTCTCCCAGAAGCCTACTGGTTGCGGTTTCGTGAGGAATCATGCGTCCGCGCATGAGCACAGGGCCTGCGTAATAGGTTTCACCCATGCTGTTTTGCGCGGCATCACGCTGGGGAGAAGAGTTATTTACTGCGTCCATAGCCCCCTCATTTCCTTGACTCATTTCGTTGAGCAGAAAGCGACATACTTCTTTCATACTAGCGAAACAAAGAGCTTGCACGCGAGTCGCACGAGCGGCGCACCAGCCCCGCGCACACTAATTCCGTGCACACGATCAGCACGTAAGCTCACGCGCCCGTGCGCAGTAAGCGAGCACGATCGGCTACTGCTGCCAGCGCTGCTTGGGGTGGCGCGATTGAATCGTCAACACCACAGCGGCGACAACAGCGGAGAGGACGGAGCCCAACAGCACTGCTAATCTTGATTCCTCCACCAAAATAGGGTGAGAGAAGGCGAGCGAGGCGATGAGGAAGGACACCGTAAAGCCAATTCCGCACGCGCACGCCATGCCAATCATGTCGCGAATTTTCAGGCCACCAGCAAGCTCCAAATTGAACAGGTGCACGGAAATCCACGAGGCGACCATCACGCCCAGAGGCTTGCCAATGACGAGTGCCAAAACAATGCCGAGCACGATCGGGGAAATGAGCACCGACCAGTTCATGCCGTCAAACGGGATGGCCGTGGCGAACAGGGCGAAAAGCGGGACGGCGAAGAGCGCGGAAATCGGGTTCAAACGAGTGGCCCAGCGGTGAGCGCGCGTCGTCCTCTCCCCATGCATGCGCTTGCTTGGCACAAGAAGGCCGAAGATCACGCCAGAAAGGGTGGGGTGAATTCCCGCTTCGAAAGTCATCGACCACATCACTATGCCGAGCAGCGCGACCAGCGGCCACGGCACCTTCTTGAGGCGCGACATCCACGCCCACAGCAGTGCGCACGCACCCATGAGCACGAACCAATACCACTGGTTCACCGAAGTGAACAGGAAGGCGATGAGCAAAATACCGAGCAGGTCGTCCACCGTGGCCAGAGTGAGCAGGAAGCCACGAATCTCGGAGGGCAGGCCCTTCGAAAAGATTGCCAGAACGGCGAGAGAAAACGCGATATCGGTAGCCGTCGGAACAGCCCAGCCACTTAACGCCTGTGGGTTGAGCGCGGTGGCGTCACCGGCAGCTTTCATCAGCGAGACCACAGTGAGATAGACGATGGGTGGCGCGACCATTCCGCCCACTGCGGCGATCATCGGCACGGCAGCGCGCTTGGGGTTGGACAGCGAGCCGTGGGTGAGCTCTTGCTTGAGCTCGAGGCCGACGACGAGGAAGAACAGGGTCAGCACGCCGTCTTGCACCCAGTCAGCGATGTCGAGGCGAATGTTGGTGAACGGCACGTTGATGACAAACTCGCGCAGGTGCTCGAAGGCTGGGCCGATGACCGGAAGATTAGCAATGAGCAATCCTGCAGCCGCGAAGCAGAGCATGATGATGCCTGCGATGCGGTCGGAGTTAGCCCAGTGCGTGAGCGTTTTGCCAAACTGCGACTGGCGAGTTTTCTTCGTCTGACGACGCTTGCGAGGTGCGCGAGCCTGAGCAGATGCAGATGACGGCTTGCGCGTTGAAGAAGTTGGTGCTTCAGCGGCTTCATCCTTCAGGCGCTGCTGATGGGCGGCATAGCTCACCTGGTCGGTCACGTCGATCATGTCAACGCTTCCGACGCGATGGGCACGACGAGTGCGAAAACGCGCTTGACCCTTTCCACGCCCGCGCTCAACCTTCGCATTCTCCTCGCTCACCTTTTTCGCCACGTCGTCCTTCTTTCTTCCGTCCTCACAACTGTGAGAGGCAACACGCCTGCCTGCATCTATTTAGCCTTGCTTGCAACCTTCGCCGCTTTTGCCGCTTTCCTTTCATCAGCAGATCGGCGGTTACCTACCACCTTGTCACGCAACTCTTGTGGCAGTCGCCAAGATCACGAAACTCACGATGATCCCAGAAACTGGTAATCTCGCGCTTATCCTCCAGGGTTTCGCTCACGATGCGCTCGAGCAAGGCATAGTCAAACGACTTGTCAAAAGGCTGCTGGTACGTTTTGGTGCCGTGCTTAATTTTCTTGGTGCTAATCTCGCCCAACACCCTCATAAACGCCCTCGGCTCCGGGCCTATATTGATGTGATGCGTCGCAACGGTGAAGCCGATGATGAAGGTGCCGTGATGCAAAAACATCGGCTGGTTCCACTTGATGACGGGCTCGAGCTGCGGGAACTTCTCGAGCAGCCAGTCGCAGAGCTCAATGAATTGCTCACGGTGCTCATCGTTGGAAATCGCATCAAAATAAGGAGCGAGTGGGCTCAAGTCGAATTTCTTGAGATTATCACTGCGCTGCGAATCGGGAGCAGTGGCCATCATTTCTCCTTCAGCGGACTTCTCCTGATATTGGAAAAGGCCTTGGGACTATGCAGTTCCAAGGCCTTTGGTGCGCGAGACAGGATTCGAACCTGCAACCTTCTGATCCGTAGTCAGATGCTCTAATCCGTTGGGCTACTCGCGCAACATCACCGTCAGCCCGGAAGAACCGAACCTCAAGCAACGAATGATTACTTTACACCATCTCAGCTTTCGCGCAAGCCCTTTCGGCGTTTTCCTCTTATTTGAGGCGTGTCTCACACCGCAAAACAGAGTCGTAGAGCCGAAAGGCGAGGGTCAAAGGACTGATAATCTGGGGAAATTTCTTGGCCACCGGCGTGTCATACAAGAAAGGGAGCAGAACCACAAGCCCCACTCCCCTCGTACGCTGGAACGGTTGTCAATCGCGCATTACCTCGATCGCGTCACACCAGGTCAGCATCACGCCACCGTCACGACAGAATGCCTCTGCAACATCCCGCCCACATCACGCCAACATTGCCCCAGCACCCAAAATGGCCAGCTGCGCCCAATAGAGAACGTAGAACAGGTACTTCGTCACCGGCGAGCGATAACCGAGCTGATCGTTGTGGTAATGCACCGCGGCCATACCCAAGCCAGGCGTGAGCCCCATGAAAGCGCCGAGCATAGCAGCCGTATACGTCATCGTGTTCTCATGGCGATGCAGCAGCTCAAACACCACCACAAACATGAGCAGAACCAAGCCCTCGTTCATCATGCCTAGGCGCATACCAAAGTGGCCGAAGAACATCCACAAAGCAGCCGCGAGAATCACCACCGCGCGCACCACATTCGCTTCGGCAGGAGCCAAGTGGTAGACCGGGCCAGAATACGAATCTCGCACCGGGTTGGCCTCCACCGCGCGCATCACCGTGAGCACGACGATGCAGATTGCCACCGCCCACACCGGGTTGTTATTGTGCCAGTCGAGGAACTTCTGCGTCGTCGCCATATCGTACGGCACTTCGCTCAGCGCTGCGAGCAAGACCACACGAGCCAAATAGCGACCCAGATGCGCCGAGTGGTGCACACCCATCAGCACAGCCCACGCGTACAGCGGGATGGCGAACCAACTGACGAAGTCGAGAAGCACGCTGATCGTCAGATCGCTCATATTTTTCGTGTCGAGGTGCGGCATGATCAGCGCTGTGTTGAGCGTGCCGAGAATGACGAACACGAGGCCAGTCACCTTGAACTGGTACATGCTTAAGCCGCGCGGTTTGCGCACTACCCCGTCCTCGCGCTGCCGGTAAGCCTCACTGCGCGTCTCACTGGCCGCAGGATCCTGCTCGTTCACACGAGCCTGGCGCATGGCGTTGTTCCTGCGTGCCTTATCACTCTGCGGTTGCTGGAAATTCTTCTGAGAAGCCACTCTCACTCCTTGTTTGGGTACTTACCGCTCACTTTCCGCTTGCTTGCTTACTACGGCTCAGTTGTGCGGCAGATACTCGTCGATCATCGCTACCTGCTCGTCACTCAACTCGTTGCAGCGCGCTATGAAATATGCCAGATTACGGTAGTCAGCGCCTGCAAAGCTCATCACAGCCGTCGGAGAAATATACGGCTGTCCCCACTCAGGCTTCAGCGTTTGCAGGTAAGCGGCATCCATCCCCACCTTTTTGGCTCCTACGATGTCGTTGAGCTCCTCATTTCCCACCATGAGCACACTTTCCGATTGGCACTGCACCAACTGCAGAGCGCGCTGGAAGAATTGTTTCCCCGGTTTTCTCACTCCCTGCTCAGAAGAGATCAAAATATGCGTGAAGCTATGCGCCAACCCGCATTCTTCCAACTCGGGGCGGGTATACAGCGCCTGTGCATTCGACACGAGCACGGTGGGAATCTCCCATGCCTTGAGAAGTGCCAGCAATTTCGCCGCACCGGGGAATGCCCTCATTCTGCGGTTCGACGCCATGCGGAAGTTCCAGGCTGCGCGAGCAACAAACTTCTCAGAAATCTGAGAATCACCGAAGCCCCCGGCACGTAAAATTCGTGCAAACACAGGGGCTACATCGAATTCGTGGTCGAGATCTTCCTTTCCGCCAGGAAGGGCAGCCTGAACTTGGGCAAGAGCCTGCGAGTAGACGTTATGCACTTCTTCAGGAGTAGAAAATTGTGCTCCTTGAGAATTGAGCCAAGTAAAGAAGGTTTCAAAGGTAAGATCCGCCTCTTCTTCGGTCCATACGTCAATCAGCGTTCCATACAAATCGAAGAAGATTGCCTTGTAGTGTTTATCCATTTTCTCCTCCTTACTGCATACCAGCTTAGCGAAATTGGGCAGAAAAAAGGCCGCTTCGCGAGGAAACGGCCTTTCATCATTCAGCAGAACCGGCTGACATGCAGCTCACACGGTGACATGCAGCTCACACATCAAACCATTCAAACACAGAGAACGCGCCCAAGGCATCAGCCCTTGGTTGCACCAGACATGGACTCCTGGTAGAAGCGCTGCATGATCATGAACAGAACTGCAATCGGGATCGACACCAGAACAGCGCCTGCTGCGAAGCGAGCATAGTAGGTGTGGATGTATTCCTTCTGCAGCATGGACCACAAGCCGAGGGACACAGTGTAACCATCAGCCGAGGTAGCGATTGCCTTTGCCAGAACGAAGTCCAGCCATGGTCCCAAGAAGGAGACGATTGCCTGGTAAACGATCATCGGGCGAGCAATCGGAATGATAATCTTGGTGAAAACCTGCCAGTTATTGCAGCCATCGAGGCGAGCAGCCTCATCAAGGGAGAAGGGAATGGTATCCATATAACCCTTCATCACATAGAAGCCAGCGCCAGAACCTGCAGAGTAGACGAGAATCAGGGCGATAATCGTCGTGTTGGAAGAGGTCAGGCCAACTGCCTTCAAAATGAAGTAGATGGCGACAACTGCCATAATGGCTGGGAACATACCCAAGATCAATACGATGTTCATGAAGGTGCGACGCATGCGGAAGCGCAGACGCGACATGCAGTATGCGACAGCGAGCACGAAGAACACGGAGATCACGCAGGTGAAGATTGCGATGATGAGAGTGTTCATGTACATGTGTGGGAAGTCCAAGCTGGAGGTATCCGTGAACAGCTTCACGTAGTTATCCAGCGAGAACTCTTTGGGGAAGAAGCTCGTCTGGTATGGCTGTGGATTCTTGTTGAAAGATTCCATAAACACCCATACGATTGGCACGATCCAAATAATGCCGAGAATGGTCAGCAAAGCATAGCTGGCGATATCACCGGCGAGACGACGGCCATAGACGTTCTTCTCGGGAACTTGGCTCGACTGGGCAGCGCTAGTCTTTGTGGAAGCCTTGGAAGAAACAGTTGCACTACTCACCTAAATGCCTCCTCATTCTTGTAGGAGCCGCTGGAGCGATAAGTAATCAAAGAGACAACGGCCAGGACGATGAAGGTGAAGATACCGATCACAGCGCCCATGTTGTAGTTGTTCTTATCCACCGTCAGCTTGTACAGCCAGGTAATCAGCAAATCGGTCTTACCAGCAGAAGCGCCAACAGGTGTTGGAGCACCACCAGAGAGCAGGTAGATCACGTTGAAGTTGTTGACGTTACCCGTGAAGGTGGTGATCAGGTATGGCGTGAGCACGAAGATGATGTATGGCATGGTCACGTTCATGAAACGCTGCCACCAGTTAGCACCATCGAGCTTTGCTGCTTCGTACAGCTCGGCAGGAATGTTCTCCAAAATACCGGTGATCTGCATGATGGTGAATGGAATACCCACCCACAGGTTGATGATGATCACGGTGGTACGAGCCCAGGTCACATCCGTGAAGAATGGCAGCGGCTGAGAGATCCAGCCCCAGTTCTTCAGAAGGCGGTTGATAGCGCCGTCCTGCTGCAGCATCTGGTTCATCACCAAGAGGGAGACGAACTGTGGAACAGCGATGGACATGGAGAACAGGCCGCGCCAGAAGCTCTTGAGCTTCGTAGTTGGTCGTTCAATAACCATGGCCAAGAACATTCCGAGGAAGAAGTTGAGGAAGGTGGCGAAGAATGCCCACACGAGCGTCCACACCAACACATCCATGAACATCGGCAGATTAACGGTGGTTCCCTTGGTTGAGAAGAGTGTGCCGAAGTTCTTCAAACCAACCCAGTCGAACTTGGACGGGTGTTCTGCGTCATAGCTGGTGAATGCCATCGAGATCATGAAGACCAATGGCAACACGGTGAAGATGAAGATGCCCAGCGTTGGCAGGGTCATCAGAGTTAGCCATGCACGGCCAGAGAGCAGGTCACTGCAATCTTCCTTGAAGGTTGGAGCGTGACCTTCGCTCTGCTCAAGCATCTGAGCCTTATAGGCGGAGCGGATGGCGACCGACCAGAACCAGATGATCAACACAATCAGGACGACGGATGAGACGCCGTAGAGAAGAATAACCACGGATGGGGTTGGCACTTTAGTCTGCCAGAAGCCATCGGCATCCTTGACTTTAATGACCTTGCCGGTACCCAAGCCTGGCAACTCTTTGAGTGCTGGAGCAGCACCGAGAATGATCCACACGATGGAAGCAACCTCAGCAGCCAAGAAGCAGATGCCCTTGAAGAACTGCTTGCGTACGAGGTTACCCAATCCCCAGATCACAACGGAAAGACGAGTGAAAATGTCACCATGTGAAAGAGCTGCACGTACCGTCCATGGGTCAGGAGGGATGTATCCCTTCCCCATCTTCTTTGATTTACGAACACGTGCGTGCCCAGTCTTTGGCGCAACTGCAGTTTCAGCCATATCAGACCTTTCACGCAGGAGTGGGAGTGCGAACGAACTTCCTTGGTTCTCCCACTCTTCAGATTAATCACAATACTATTACAAAACAGAAGAGGCACGCCACTGCTGTGACGTGCCTTTCCTCACTGCTTCACTGAAAAAGTGAAGCCTGCAGAGGTGTGAGAATCACAGCTTGAGCTGTGAAGTGTTCACTTCTTGTTGAGCTGGTTGACCCAGTCCTCAGTCTTCTGGGCTGCATTGTCCACGGTGACGGACTTTGCAACGAGAGCCTGACCGAAGTTCTGGGTTGGATCCCAGAAGTTGGACATCTCAGTGATGGTTGGCTGCAACACGGAAGTGTTAGCAATAGTATCAGCCTGTGCCTTAGCAGCGAGATCTCCCTTCACCTTGTCGTTGTCCAGCAGGGACTTGATGGTCGGAACAACACCACGCATCTCGTAGTGATCAAGCTGAGCATCCTTGGAGCCGAGGAATGCTGCGAACTGAGCAGCAGCCTTCTGGAACTTCGAGGATGGGTTGTAAGCAACAGCCTTGGAACCAGCAAAGCTCTTCATCTGCTCTTCCTTGCCATCGATGGTGACTGTTGGAAGCTGAGCTGCTGCATAGTTGTCACCCAGAGCCTTCTTGACGTTCTCTGCATCCCAGGTACCGGAGAAGATCACGTCAATGGAGCCGTTGGCCAAGCCTGCGAGGCCAGAGCCATCCTTATCATTGACAAGCTTGCCGTTAGCAATGTTCTCAGCCAAGAACTTGGTGACTGCTGCACCCTTGTCGCCGCCGAAGTCTGCACCGGCCTTACCGTCGTTGCCCTTTGGACCATACAGGGAGCCGCCGTTTGCATAGTAGAATGCTGGCATGTACCACGAGTTATCGATTGGGAAGGAAACCTTTGCCTTATCCATGATGGTGTTGAGGTTCTTTGCGTCAGCCTCGCTCACCTTGGACTTGTTGTAATACATGAACCAGGTGTTACCAGTGAATGGAACACCATAAAGCTTGCCATTGTTGGTCACAGAGTCAACCATGGACTGGTCGTTATCGCTCTTGACCTGCTGAGCAACAGAATCAGCGAGCTCGCCAATTGCGTTGCTGTCAACCAAAGCACCGAGCTGATCGTTTGCGAAGAGGTACACATCTGCTGCAGCAGCTGGATCCTTCTTCACCGTGTTACCAGTGTCGCCCTCGGAGACAACCTTGTTGCTCCACGTGATCTTGTACTCAGGGTGAGCCTTCTCGAAGGCCTTCTCTTCCTTCTGGATCCAGCCAGCCTTCTGGTCCTCCTGAGGAGTCCACACCAAAAGCTTGACGTCCTTGGATTCACCGCCATTGCCACCCTTGGCATCGGAGTTACCGCAAGCAGCAAGACCAACGAGCATTGCAGAAGAAGCGAGCAAGGCAACGATCTTCTTAGAATTGATCATCTCTGATCTCCAACCTCTCGTTCACCGAGAATAAATAACCTTTCCGTTCCCTGAGGCAATCGTTTGCAACTCTGCCGGATAACCTCCGGGAAAACACTTGTAATGATAATGGATTTTTTCGTAAAAATATACCGTTTGCGTCGTCAATTTTTCTTGGAATTTCACAAATGTCGGTCAAGTATCGCCTTTTGCATTGCAATTGTTTGCAGTCGAACTATTTATAGAGTGTTCAACAAGAAATAATCTTCACAATTGCTCTGTTCACTTCTGGGCGTGTCGAGCTCAAAGGAGCATCGCATCGCCCTTTCACTTACATCACCAGCCCAACCCACTCCCACGGTTCATATAGTCTTCGTAAACTGGTTATCACTACATCCCTCCAATGATGAAAGGGCTTTCATGACTTCTCCAACTACCCCAGCGAGCGATTTCGTGCGCCCCGATCAGCGTGCAGCTCTCAGCCACCACGCCAACTGGCTCAACGACGCTGTTTTCTACGAAATCTACCCGCAGAGCTTTGCTGACTCGAACGGCGATGGCATCGGCGACATCCCCGGCATCATTGACCACCTCGATTACATTTCCAGCCTGGGCTTCACCGCTTTGTGGATTAACCCGTGCTTCTCCTCCCCCTTCCAAGACGCTGGCTACGACGTCGACGACTTTATGAAGGTTGCCCCACGCTACGGCACCAATGACGACCTCGTGCGCCTGTTCGACGAAGCCCACCGTCGTAACATCAAGGTTTTGCTCGACCTCGTTCCTGGCCACACTTCTCTCAACCACCCCTGGTTCAAGGCCTCCCAAAACCCAGACCCTGCTGCTCGCGGCGAGTTCTCCGAGCGTTATATTTGGACTGGTAGCGCGTTCGAAAATGGCGATGGCATGCCTTTCATCTCCGGCACCACCCAGCGTGACGGCGCTTATATTGTCAACTTCTTCGCCTTCCAGCCCGCTCTTAACTATGGCTATCGCAACCCGAGCAAGCCGTGGCAAAAGGACATCAATGATGATGCTCCTACCGCCACTCGTGAGGCAATGCGTGAAGTGATGCGCTTCTGGCTGAGCAAGGGTGCTGACGGCTTCCGCGTCGATATGGCTGATTCTCTGGTCAAGAATGACGATAATGAGAAGTCGCAGACGGTGGAGAGCTGGCGCCGTATGCTCGCCCCGATTAAGTCGGAATTCCCTGAGGCTGCTTTTGTTTCGGAATGGTCGCGCCCGTGGCAGTCGCTCAAGGCTGGTTTTGACATGGACTTCTACCTCGATTGGGGTTGGGTTCCTAATGGTTACAACATTTTGTTGCGTCGCGCTTCTGACCAGCTGGACCACAATAACGACTTGAGTTACTTCAATGCTGACTCTGGCCGCTCCCCTCTCGAGTTTTTGGCAGATTATCAGCCTCAATATGAGAACACGAAGGATTTGGGCTTCTTCAGCTTCATCACCTGCAACCATGACTCTCCTCGTCTCGCTCCTCGTTTGAGTGAGAGGGAGAGGCGTGTTGCTTTGGCCTTCTTGTTGCTCATGCCTGGTGTTCCTTTCGTCTATTACGGCGATGAGATTGGCATGAACTTCAGAAAGCTCGTCTCTAAGGAGGGTGGTTTCGCTCGTACTGGTTCTCGCACGCCGATGCAGTGGGATCGCACTGATAATCTGGGGTTCTCCTCTGCACCTGCCGACCAGCTGTACTTGCCAGTAGACCCAAGCGAAGATGCGCCGACGGTTGCCGAGCAGATTGATGATGAGGATTCTCTGCTGAGCTATGTCAAGCAGATCATTTTCTTGCGCCACTCGCATTCGGCTCTGAAGGCGGCGAGCGACATGCAGATCGTCTTTGCTCAGGAAGGTTACCGTTCTTTGGCCGTGTTGCGTGAGGATGGTACGCAGAGGATGCTTCTGGTGGTCAACCCTGGTCGCGACACCGAGCAGTTTGAGCTTCAGGGCGTTGAGTTGGGCGATATGTCGCACGTCACCGCGCTCGTCGGTTCGGGAATTTGCGATGAGGAAAGCTCTTCGGTTCGCATTTCTGGCCAGTCAGCTCTGCTTATCAGTTTCTAAAGATTATCAGTGCTACCTCGCCGCCGCTGCGGTGGTGAATTCAGTTCAACGGCTGAATCACGGCAGCGGACGGAACAACGGAAAAGGAAAGTGCCCTGATACCGCGTGGTACCAGGGCACTTGTCTTATGCGGCTGCGAGTCACTTTCACACAGTCACTTTCACACAGTCACTTTCACACAGGTGCTGTCACACAGGCTTTTCGTGCGCATCATTTTTGCGCGCATCATTTTTACGCACATCACTCCATCGGCAGGGCTTCAGCAACATTCTTCGGGAATCGAGAATCCTTAGCGAGCATCTCCTTCATCGTGACGAACTCATAGCCTTGCTGCTTCAGCCGAGGAATCAGAATGGACAAGGCCTGCGGAACCTGAGCGCCACCACCGTTATCGTGCAAAACGAAGATAGAACCATTGTGAGCGCGGCTGATCACCGTATTGGCAATCGTCTGCGCACCAATAGCCGACAAATCACCGGTATCAACATCCCACATGACGATTGAGGACGTCGTCTTGTGGATCGCCTGCCATACTTCCTTGGAATACGAGCCATAAGGAACGCGGATCATGCGATTCGTCTTCTTATAGCCGGCAGCCTTACTCGTCTGCTCCTCGCCCTTACTCACCTCTTCAGCAACACCCTTCGGGTTATCCTGCATGACGACGAGGTCCTGGTTGCTCCAGGTGTGCGAAGCAACCTGGTTGCCTTCGCTCGCAGCTCGCTTTTCGATGTTTGGGTCGTCTTTGGACAGCACGCCGTTGTCAAAGAAGGTGGCATGAGCGCCGTTTTGCTTCAAAACATCCAAAATGGCAGGAGTGTTCGAGGGATCGGGGCCGTCAGTGAAGGTGAGAGCGATGTACATCTTGTCGCCTTCAGGATTGGGGTTGAGCGAGTCAATAATCGTATCGACAGGCTTCTTCACCTCGCCCTTATCCACCTTTTCATGGGAAAGCTTACCCACCCACACTTCGTGGTAGCCCGGCTTTCCTTGCACCTTCACGTATTGCACCGTGCCACCGGGGTTAAATTGCAAGCCCGGTTCGATCGGCGTGCGCGTCACATCATGGTCTTCGGTGTAATTGCCGCCGGCAGACAAGCTCAACTCGTCTCCACGCTGCAATTTCGTGGTTTTGGCTGTGGCGTCACTGATAATCTGGCCGTTTAAAACAACCTCAGGAGCCGAGCCAGCGCCTTTCTTCAACACCTGGCCCGTAATAGAGAGCAGATCGCCATGAGCAACACCAAAGTAGTTATTCTTGGTCAGCAGCTCAGAAACCGTTGTGGACGCAGGAACAGAAACATCCTTATCGTCAACAACAACAGAAATATGGCGCTTATAGGTGAACCAATACCAGCCGCCGCCCATAGCCAGGGCGATTACCAGCACGACGATGATGAGCTTGACGAGTTCAGGGACGCTTCTGCGCCGCGTTTCGACTGTTGCATACAGGTCGCCGCTCGCTTGAGCACTGAGCATCTCACGCTCTTCATCAGAACCCGGAACCATTCCGCGCGTGGGCACGGTTGAATTCGAGTTGGTGTACTCGTCATTCCAATCTCGAGCGCTCATGTTCACTTCCCTCTCTGCACTGTTTACTCTGCTTAATTGTAATGAGGCATGTTACGAGAGCACGCTTCACCACGCTAGCTTGTCGAGCCTTCACTGAACTTTCATGCACGCCGGGCCGCATGACGAAAGCCTTCTGGCTGACGAACTAGCATAGGAAAGAAGCCAAAGGGGAGGATTATCAGCATGAAAACTCTGAGCTTTGCTGGCAGAGAAATGCCTGTCATCGGCGCAGGCCTGTGGGGTATCGGCGAGGGTATCGATGCTCACGCACAACGCCGCGCTCTCGACGCCGCTTTCGACGCGGGCCTAGTGCTGCTCGATACGGCAGAAATGTACGGCAATGGTGCTTCGGAGCGTGTGGCGGGTGCTGCTGCTCGTTCTGCTCGCGCGCAAGGCAAGGATGTTTTCGTCGTTTCGAAGGTTTTGCCCTCGAATGCCCGCCCGCAGCTGATGCGCACGGCTCTGACCCGCTCGTTGCACAATTTGGACTTAGATTATCTGGATATGTACCTGCTGCATTGGCGCTCCACGGCAGATCTCGCTTTTGTTGCCCAGCAGATGCACGAGTTTGTGCAGGAGGGTTTGATCCGTCATTGGGGTGTGTCCAACTTTGATGTCGCGGATATGCAAGAGTTGCTAGCCGTGCCCTATGGCGAGGAGTGCGCGTGTGACCAGAACCTGTATAACTTGGCGAATCGCGGCGTGGATTATGACCTCATGCCTTGGCTTCGCGACCATCACATCCCTTTGATGGCTTACTCTCCGTTGGGCGACGGCGGCCCTGCAGGTACGCGCGTGATGGTGAACAACACTGAAGTGAAGAAGGTTGCTGCTCGTCATCACACTTCTGCCCAGCAGGTGATGTTGGCCTGGTGTGTGCGCGATGGCAACACTCTCGCCATTCCTCAGAGCGCTAACCCAGAGCATTTGGTCCAAGATTTTCACTCCGGCTCACTCGAGCTCGACGAACAAGACCTCGCTGCTCTGGATTCTGCCTTCCCTGCCCCGACGAGCAAGCAAAGGTTGGCGAAGCTGTAAGGCTACGCAAACACTTACACCACCGCCAGCATCGCCAGCTACTCCAGCACCGCCAGCACCTCTAACACCGCCAGACCGTCAATACCAAATACCGAATGCCGAATGCCGAATTCAGTGCATCACAATCTGGTCAAGAGCCATGGCCGAGTCGATCGAGAAATCTAGCGGGGATGGTTCAACACCGGCGTTCATGAGGTTCGAACCGAGCATGGCAACCATGGAACCGTTGTCCGTGCACAATTCTCGACGTGGTAATCTCACTTCGACATGCTGCTGTTTGCCCTTGGCCAGCAAGGCTTCGCGCAACTGAGAGTTCGCCGAGAAGCCGCCACCCACGATGAGAGTGTCCGAGCCGAGGGCCTTGCATGCTTTCATCGCCTTACCGGAGAGCACGTCTGCCACCGAATCAGCCAAGGAAGCGCACACGTCATCGACGGGAATTGGCTCACCTTGCTCCTGGCGCTGTTCGATCCAGCGAGCCACGGCGGTTTTCACACCAGAGAAGGAAAAATCATACGGGTGTTGCTTGCCCGCGTTTCCTTTCGTTAAACCTTGAGGAACGCGCAGAGCATTCTTATCGCCGAGCTTCGCGTGACGGTCAACATGAGGGCCGCCAGGGTACGGGAAGCCCAGAAGGCGGGCGATTTTGTCGAAGCACTCGCCTGCTGCATCATCCAACGTCGTGCCCACAATACGCACATCGCGAGCGATATCTTTCACCTGCAACAGCGAAGTATGCCCGCCCGAAACAATGAGTGCCAGCGCATTTTCTGGGATTGCTCCAAACTGCAACTGGGTGACGGAAATATGGCCGATCACATGGTTGATACCGTAAATCGGCTTATTCGCAGCCAAGGCGAGGGTTTTCGCACCAGAAACTCCCACAGCCAAGCAGCCGGCCAAGCCAGGGCCTGCGGACACAGCAATGCCGTCGATATCACTCAAATCGAGATTTGCTGACTCGAGTGCCTTCTGCACCACCGGCACGAAAGCTTCTGCGTGCGCGCGCGAGGCGATTTCCGGTATCACGCCGCCGTAACGGGCGTGCATATCCATGGAGCTTGCCACCACGTTGGCGAGAAGAGTGTTTCCTTGCACGATTCCTGCTGCAGTTTCATCGCAGGTTGATTCAATGCCCAGAATGATTGGCTCAGCCATCAGTTCTCCTCCCCCTTCTCATCAGCGTTTTGAGCGGCGTTTCCAGCGGTATCGTTTCCCTCATCTGCACCGCTTACCTCAGCGTGGCGCGTGTCAGCTTGAGCTTCGCGAATCGGATTGCCCTGCCCCGGCGTGCAGTCGCTAGCAAGCTGAACGTTTACCGCAAATTGTGCGCGCTCTTGCTGCCACGAATCCAAACTGCGGCTCATCTCAAAAGCATCCACATCCTCATAAGGCAGGTAATAATGCTCAATGATTTTGCCCACCATGAAGCCGAACTTGCGGTACAGCTTCTGAGCAGCATCATTTTTCACGCTCACCTGCAGAACCATCTGCTTTTGCCCCTTGGCAACAGCATCGTCCAGCAGCCACACCATGAGAGCCTGAGCAACGTGCTGACCTTGGAAAGCCTTGAAAACACATACGTCCAAAACCATGGACTCGCCGTGCTGCCTCGTCCAAGAAGCGGCAAAACCAGCAATTTCACCGTTTACCGTGAGCACGATGCGGTCCTGATCCGGCTTGGAAAGCTCCTTGTCCAAGAACTGCGCATCCCAGCCGACCGGGCCGAAAGCCTCAGCCTCCAACTGCTGGATGCGTGGAATATCAGCGTACGTAGCGCGACGGATCACGCGCTGCACACCGTCACGCTTGCCGTCGTGCTGAATACTGTTGCTCATCTCATCACTGAACTGATCCGCGCCGGCTTGTGAACTCTTCTTCGAAAAGGTTTCCAACTCGTCCGGATCATCCGGATCATCCACACCAGGGTCGGTCTTCGTGGCGAAACGCTTGAGATCATCCTTATCCCACTCGCTCCACGCCAAATCACGCGCCTCTTGAGCCGCCTGCTTCTGCGTCTGCGGCGCCTCCGCCCTCAAATTCTGAGGCAACAGCTCGTCAGCAGTGGCCTGGCCAGCCTCACGATTCTTACCCTCCAACACCGGCTTCGGAACTCCCGGAAGCTCAGCATCAGGTCGGCGCAAATACAAAGGCTCGCTGCTCAGCGGCTGCTCACCCCTCGCCTCACGGTTATCCGCCTCAGCAACAGCCAGCTGGGCCATAAACTCCAGCGAATCGGCGCTTTCTTGCGTCAGCGACTGGTCAGTATCAATAACCACTGCGAGATTATCACTGCTCACCTTTTCAAATTCGGCAGCATACTTTGCACTGCCATGCCCCACGACCACCAAGCGCGCAGGCGAAGACGGCAAAACAAAGCCAATCTGCTGGTCAGCATCGTGCTGGGCTTTGGCAATGGTCGAGCTCACCTGCTGCGCAATATCCGCAGGGTAAGCAATATCCATCACTGATGAGGCAAGCGCTTGGCCATCCACCACTTGGAAGAGCTGCCAATACAGCTGCTTCCTGCGAGCATCGTTGAGCGAAAGCACATAGTAGGGCGTGTTTTCGCGGTTTTGGTAGGCATACCAGCTTGCTTGAACAGGAATAATCGACTGACCAATCAAACGCGCACCCGTGGCAAATGCGAGAGCACGAGCCGCCACAATGCCCGCGCGCAAGCCGGTGAAAGGCCCGGGGCCAGTGCACACGACGATATCGCTCAACTGGCTTGGCTCAAGGCCAGCTTGCTGCAAGGCGCTGGCAATGCTGGGCGCGATTTGCTCGACGTGTTTGCGCGAGTCGGTGAGGGTGAGCGGCTCATGGCCGGCCACTCCCACGCTCAATCCGTAGGAAGTATCGATGACGAGAACATTCTTCATATCAGTCACTCACTTCTTGTAAAGCCCGCTTGAGATTATCAAAGCGCTCACCCCAGCCCACGCCAACAATGGAGACCACGCGCTCTCCATCAGCACTGAGCTCTGTACTGTTTTCTTCTTCGTCGTTTCCTTCGCTGCGGTGAATATGAACTTCGAGGCGTGTATCAGCCAAAATTCCAGCCATATGCTCGCCCCATTCCATCAGCACCACCGTGCCTTCGGAAGGGTCTTCGAGCTCTTCATCCAAACCTAAGGATTCGAGCTCATCCATCAGCGCACCCATCGTGTCGTTACCCGGCGCATGCATGACACCGCCAATGCGATACGCATCCACATGCACCAAGTGTGCAGGAGCACCGGAGGCGAAATGCCCATCCAGTTCGCGAGCAATAGTGAAGGTAGGCGACACGATTGGCTCGTCAATTCCCAGGCCTTTGCCAATTCCTTGGGCGAAGGTGGTTTTCCCCGCGCCCAGTGGCCCAGACAGCAGCACAACATCTTGGCTTGTGAGCTGGCGAGCAAGCGCAGTGCCAATCTGGCGCATTGCGTCGGCGGTAGGGGCGGAAAGCATAAGAACGGGAGTGCCTGCCGGCAATTCCTCACTGACCACAAAACCATTGGCATCAAACTGTGCCATTTTCTACCTTCCCTTACGAGCAATCAGTTCCACAGCACTCTCTAAACGATAAAGAGGGTCTGCACCAGAAGATTTTGCATCACTATCCGCCTGCGCGAGAGCTTGGAAACAGGCGATAATCCCCTGGCTCGTCCAGCCTTGCGACTCCTTGCGATAGCGGTTTCTCACCCAATCGGAGCGAAACACCCCGTTCGGCAGCTTGCGCGGGTCGACGGCGCTCAACGTGAGCTGACGCAAATGTGCAGCAAGCGCTCCAATAATGGCAGCAGGAGCAATGCCGTGAGAAAACCCATCGCGTAAAGCCACGATCGCTTGAGCAGCATTACCCGAAAATGCGGCGTCGCTGATCTGGAAGCCGGTGACCTCAGGAGAGCCTTCCAACACTTGGTCAACCTGGGCAATATCGACGGGGTTGGCATCCGTATCGTCACACAACTGGTCAACCAGAGCAGCCATCGCACCCGAATCGGAGCCCAGAACATCGCGAATTCGCTGCGCTGCCTGCGCGGTCACCGTCCGCTGATGTGCGGCAAACTCGGCGTTGACGTCAAAGTCAGCCACAGCGATAACCTGAGCGCCTGCGCGAGAAAGCTGGTTGAGAATACCCTGCCCCTTTTGGCCTTGGGGTTTGCGCGCAATCACGCGGTTATCGAGGTTGTGCGTTTTCTTCGCTTCCTGGGCGAAACTCACGAGCGCGTCAACCAGTTCGTCGCTGGCTTTGTCCAGATTATCAATGATGACAATCGACTGCGTGGAGAGTAGGGATGGTGATGCTGCTTCCCACAGGTCTGCAGCGCTGGCATCTTGTGCGTCGAGGGAGATGATCTCTGCTTCGGGCATGTCGCCGCGTAAGTGGTCACGTAATTGCCGTGCTTGACGTGAATTGAGGAACTCATCCCCACCGTTGATCACGCTCAAGGCTGGTGTTTGCACTGTTTGAGCCATCATTCTCCCTTCTTTCTCTATGGTAATTCGACCGGGGTTACAAGCAGCTGACGGCGTGATTCCCTCTCTCAGTGCGCGTTCGATGTGCCTTCACTGTGCGTTCAGTGTGGCAGCGACACAGCGAAGTGCGCCACCCACGCCATCACCTCACAACAGACACCACTAACTGCCGCAAACGCGAAACCCAACCACGGAAGAAGCCAACTGGTGAGCAAGGAAAGCAATCCCGCAATAGTGGCCACGCTCACCACCGGTGTGACGAGAAAATTTGCGAGCACAGCAATAAGCATCGAACTTCCCATCTGGCCGAGCATGAGCATCTGCACAGGGAGTATCGCCACCTGCGCGCTCATGGTGAGAGCCAAGCTTTCACTGAGTTTCTCTCGGCTTTTCGCACTGAAACCCAGCGCACGCAAGAGCCACGTTTTACTCATCAGCTGTGCCCAGTGATGAGCGAGCAGGATGATTCCACCGACTGCAGCGCAAGAGAAGGCGAAACCCACACTGAGAGCCAAATATGGCGCACAGATTAACACCCCCATGACACTCCAGCACAGAGCAGAGAGGCTTTGCGCGGGGCGACCTCTGAGGAGTGCCACGCTGGTGAAGCAGGCCATGACCACAGCTCTGAGCAAAGAATCAGAGGGAAAGAGCAGGCTTGCGCATGCTAGTACCAGCGCGAGGCTGATCATCACTTTCATGCTTGCCCACAGGCGGGAACACGCTAAGCGTCTTTTTGCCCACTCTCTGATCAATGCCAAGTGCCCGCCTGAGACGGCGAGAAGGTGGATGATTCCTGCTTCGCGAAACCATTGCGAGAGCTCTTCTTCTCGTTCGTGCAGGTCAGCATGGTGGGAGCTCAGCACATCTGCCCCACTGATTCCCATCGTGACACCAGGTACGAGAATCGCTTGTGTGGGTGGGAGCTTCCGCGTTTGGCGAAGGAAGGCAGTGTTCAGTGAGGCGATGAGAGTACGAAAGGCTGGTGCTGCTCGCACTCGGTAGGAAAGCGGTTGAGTTGCACTACCAGCAAAACTGCCCGTTGAACTGCTCGCTGAACTATTCTCTGAGCTACTCCCCTGTGCTGTTAAAGCAGATGTTTTCGCTTCTTTTTGCATGGCCCAGGCGTCTTGATTTCCATATTGGGGAAGGCTGAGCTTCGCTGGCATACTCCACACTTGCGCACCTCCTGCCTGGCACAGCGCTCCTGTTGCAAAGATTCGGATTCGAGCTGAGGACGGAGTGACAATCTGGGCGCGTTGAAGGCTGAGAGCTCGGGCATCGGCATAGCAGTCGAAGCCTTTCTTCGCCGTTGCCAGAGCTGGAGTAGTGAGTTCAAAGTCGATCCGCACCGGCTCGCGCGCAGTTGATGCTTTCTTGCGCTGTGTGGCGAATTGGGCTGAATATCGCCACGAATTGTGCGCAGTTTGTTGCACCGTGTCGTGAGAGGCTTGTTGTGAAGAACTGGTGACAAGCTGGATGAGCGGGTCGGAACGTTGGTTCATCAGCAATACTTCACAGCTGATGAGCATGATCACCAGTGCAAGCGCCGTGACAGCCAGCTGGGAGCTCAGCATGTGAGTAAACCAGGCGGTGAAAGGTGTGCGGTGAGAATGACGCGTCCTGATAATCTCGAGGGCTACGGGGATGAGCAGGAAGCTGAGCGCGATGAAAAGGCCAAATTTGAGCGAGAGGATGTGGCTTAGGCGCAGGGCGGCGACCAGCCACAGGGCGAGTGCGGGTGGCAGGAGGCGGTAATCGCGGGAGCCGTTTTCGTTAACGCACGACAAGGGAATCCCTCCATTTCTCCAGCATTTTCGGGCCGACGCCGGGGATGCTGTCGAGCTGGTCGAGGCTGGTGAGTTTGCCGGTTTGGTTGCGGAATGTGATGATCTTGCTGGCCAGCTGCGGGCCGATGCCTTTGACCGTTTGCAATTGCTGCTCGTTTGCGGTGTTGAGGTTGACTTTGCCGTCCACGCAGATGCCTGTTGTGCATGGGTCTGCGGGCTGCGAAGCTGATTCTTTCGAAGAGGGCGCTTGCGAAGACTGTTGCTGCGGAGACTGTTGTGAAGGCGACTGCGAAGGCGCTTGCTGCGAGGACGACTTCGGTTCAGATTGTGCAGAAGGAATAGCTGAGGAACTTTCTTCAGAGCCGGAGCCGGGAGAATTGTCTTCACCATAGCCAATCGTGCCAGGCCGTGTTTTCGTTTCTCCAGCAGAAATTTCAGCAGTGGAGATCAGGAAATCCGTATTATTGCGCGCTTGAATGAGCAGCAACGTGAGCGAGCAGGTTAAAGCGAGAGTGAGCAAGCAGATGAGTGCGAGTGCGCTGGGAGCTCGCCAACTCAGGCGCGGAAGAAGATGCGTGCGTTCCCTAGTCGAGTGTGACGACGCTGAACGCTCAAGAGCCACAGTTTGGGCAGATGAAGGTTTGACATCTGAGAGTTGAGCGTGCGAGGGTGTGGCGTATGGGGACTTGGCGTACGAAGGTGGTGCTTCTGAATGCTCGATGCGCGCATTCACGCCCCGACGCAGGAAGAAGCGAGAGTGGCCAGCACGATGAGAACCTCGTGGAACTGCGCTGCGAAAGGCAGATGTGCACCTCGCCAAATTCCATGAAGAATGCGAGCCCCACGAAGAATGCGAACCGCGCGAAGAAGCAGAACGACGCACCGAGCGTGAACCGTGTGGCGAGAGGTAGGGGCTGCGCGAGGGCGGAGAATTGCGAAGCGTAGAGGCTTGCGACTCGGCATCGTGCACAGCAGAGGAACGCCCCACGCGAGAAAGACTCGACGAAAGAGCAGTGAAATCGCACGCAGAAGCGTCGGAGCTGTTCACAGCAGAAGCGAGCTGCGCAGAAGGAACAGCCTGCGAAGCCGAAGCAACGTGCGAAGCTGCAACAACAGCATCAAGGGCTGCGGAAAGGTCAGTGTGAGGATGCGCGTCCTGCCACGCGCCCAGTTCAGCGCGAGAGTCCTCGCTGCACACCCCCACTAACTGAGAAAGCCGCACACGCGGAAAGGTCATGTCAGTAGTCATGGCCTCAGCATGCACGGCTTCAGTTCAGCGAACAGTAATTTTCCGCAAATGTGGAAAACTTCGCCTTCTCCCTTGGAGAAACGTCGCTACCTCATAGGCAACAACTTCGCTCAGCGGGTGGGCTGATAGTTATCGTGAGCCCACTCAGCTTGCTGAGCCTCCTGCTCATAGTGAATAGCATGGTTTGCTTGCTTCACAAACTCCGTATTCACCGCAAACTCAGTGTCATCCAAACTCTTGACGGGGATCACCCAACCGCCGCGCGTCTGGTACACCTCATCCGCTTTCTTCAACTCTTCCACAGGAAGATCCTGATACCTGGTAATCTTGCCCAGCCTTCTGACGTAAGCGAAAAGCTCACGCTGAGAAGTGCCATGAAGAACACCAATCACCGGGTCAGGAGTGACCCATGTATCGCCAAACTTCGCCACAATATTGGCGTGAGGAGACTCGAGGCAGTAACCATCGGTCGTGACGAAAAGCGCGTCATCATAGCCCATGCGCTCTGCCGCACGAGCAGTAGCCATATTCACCACGTAACTCAGCGTCTTCAAACCCAACATGAGCCACGGCGAATTCTCAGCCACGCGAGAATCACGGCCAGCAGAAAGCGAAACCATGCGCAAAGGCGTGGTCTCATGCTTCTCCCCCTCGCCATCCAGGTACATCCAAATCGACGGCATACCCGGATGATGACGGCGACCCACACCTGTACCGGGGTCAGCACCACGCGAAATGAGGATGCGCAACATCGGGTCATTATGGCCACCCGAATAGTGAGCAATCAGCTCTTCACACGCCTCGTGGAAAGCCTTCTCATCAGGAATCGGCATATCCAGCGCCTTGGCGTTGTGCTCCAAACGGGCCAAATGCAAGTCGAGGGAAACCGGAATCTTACCGTCAATCACGGAAATAGCCTCAAAGAAGCCATCACCACGCATCACAGCGCGGTCAAAAACGCGAGACTGGTAAGAATCAGGGTCAACCATCACCAAATGGTGAACAGCCGCCTTCTCCTCTTGGCTCACCGGGAAGCCATACCCCGGGAAGAGCTCAGCCGCAACGCCGCGAGCCAACTGAATAGCAACCATTACACAACCTTACTTTCCGAGATTTCCAGGGACGATGGAAACCACCTTCGGAGCACGAACGATCACCTTACGAGGAGGCACATCGCCCATGAACTTCTGCACGTTCTCCAAAGCCAAAGCCTGCTTTTCCAGCTCTTCAGCGCTGATAGTCTTCGGCACTTCCAGCTTGCCGCGAACCTTACCAGCAACCTGAACGATGGCGGTCACCGTTTCCTCGCCCACGAGCTTCTCATCAGCCACTGGCCATGGCACATAAGCGATGGAACTGGTGTGGCCGAGCTTGCTCCACAGCTCTTCAGCAATATGAGGAGCGATAGGGCTGAGCATCAAAACGAGAGGCTCAATGACAGCGCGAGGAACAGATTCCATACCTGTCACCGCATTGTTGAGCACGATGAGCTTGGCAATAGCAGTGTTCGGGCGCATGCCTTCCATCTCTTCCGTTACCGAAGCGATGGTGGAGTTGAGCAAGCGAGCGAGCTTTGCATCTGGCTTGGCGTCCGAAACAGTGACCTCACCAGTCTGCTCGTCGACGACGTTACGCCACAAACGCTGCAAGAAGCGTTGCGAACCGGTCACATCCTTCGTGTTCCACGGGCGAGAATCAGCCAGCGGGCCCATGCTCATCTCGTAAACACGGAAGGTATCAGCACCGTAAGTCTCATACATGTAGTCTGGCGTGACGATATTCTTGAGCGACTTGCCCATCTTGCCAAACTCACGGTTGACCTTCTCACCATTCCAGGTGAACTCAGGCTCTTCACCGTGCTGACCAGAGCCAGGAACCTGCTGCACCTCAGCGGCAGGAACATACTGGCCGCGCTCATCGGTGTAAGCGTAAGCCTGAATATAACCCTGGTTGAACAGCTTGTGGAACGGCTCGGGGCTGGAAACAATGCCCAAATCGAAGAGCACCTTGTGCCAGAAGCGCGCGTAGAGCAAGTGCAGAACAGCATGCTCCACACCTCCCACGTACAGGTCGATACCACCCGACTTGCCAGCAGTCTTGTTATGATCAGGCCCAACCCAATACGCATCCTCGGCAGGGTCGATCAGAGCCTTCGTATCCTTCGGGTCAAGGTAGCGCAGGTAGTACCAGCAGGATCCAGCCCAGTTTGGCATGGTGTTGGTGTCGCGATGGTACACTTTCTCGCCATCGCCCAAGTCCAGCTTGACGTTCACCCACTGAGGGTTACGAGAAAGAGGTGCCTCTGGCGAAGAATCAGCATCGTCAGGGTCGAAAGTGCGCGGCTTGTAATCAGGCACTTCTGGCAGCTTGACCGGCAGGGCAGAATCAGGCAGAAGGTAAGGAATCTCCTCATCGTCATACACGATTGGGAATGGCTCACCCCAGTAGCGCTGGCGAGAGAAGAGCCAGTCGCGCAGGCGGTAGGAAACCGTTCCCTCACCCACTTCATGCTCTTCGAGCCAATCGATGACGCGGGCTGCACCCTCTTCGACGCTCAAGCCGTTGATGTCGAGACTATCGCCCTCAGGGGTTTCCTCCACGCTGGAGTTGATCATCACGCCATCATGGGAAACATACGGCTGAGGAACCTCCTGCTCCTCGCCCTGCTCGTTGACCACCGGCTTGGCTGGCTTCACCGGAGAAATCACTGGCAGGCCGTGAGCCTGAGCGAAGTCGTAATCACGCTGGTCACCGCCGGGGACAGCCATAATGGCGCCCGTTCCGTAATCCATGAGCACGTAGTCCGCAGTAAAAACAGGTACCTTCACGCCGGTGACGGGGTTCTTCGCATACAGACCGGTGAAAACACCCGTCTTCTTGTCGGTAGCATTCTGGCGGTCAGCCGCCGTCACGCGCTCGGCATTCTTGCGATACTCCTGCACAGCCTCACGAGGGGAAGCAAACCCAGATTTCCACTCTTCAGGAGTGTTCTCAGGCCATGCATCAGGAGCTTTGTCAATCAGGTCGTGTTCTGGAGAGACGACGACAAAAGTTACGGCAAAAATAGTGTCAGGACGAGTTGTATACACTGTCAGCTTGCCGTGAGAGCTAGCCTGCTGCTCGGAACCCGACTGGGAGTTGAGAAGCACCTGGTCGCCCTCGCCGTCATAAATGGCGAAGTTGACGGAGGCGCCATGCGATTCTCCGATCCAGTTGCGCTGCAGCTGCTTGACCTTATCCGGCCAATCGAGCATGTCAAGGTCCTTGGCGAGGCGGTCACCGTAAGCGGTGATGCGCATCGACCACTGGCGAAGCTGCTTGTGGAACACCGGGAAGTTTCCGCGCTCAGAACGCCCGTCTGCGGTCACCTCTTCGTTGGACAGCACGGTTCCCAGGCCTGGTGCCCAGTTGACTGGCGACTTGGACACATAGGCCAAGCGGAAGTCGTTGAGCACATCAGACTTTTGCTTCTTGGTCAGCTCATCCCAGCGCTTGTCCTCGAAACCAGGGATGGCTTTCTCGCCCGAGCGGAACTTGTTTTCCAGTTCTGCGATCGGGCGGGCGGAGCCCAGGCCCCCGTCAGCGCGCTGATAATCTGGGTCGTACCAAGAGTCGAAGATTTTGGAGAAGATGAACTGCGTCCAACGAACATAGTCGTAGTCGGTGGTAGCGAAGGTTCGACGCTGGTCGAAGCTCAAACCCATGCGATGCAGCTGGCGGGACATGTTGGCGATGTTCTGCTGCGTGGTGACGCGAGGATGCTGGCCAGTTTGCACGGCGTACTGCTCAGCTGGCAGGCCAAAGGCATCGTAACCAATGGCGTGCATCACGTTTTCGCCCTTCATGCGATGGTAGCGAGCCATCATATCCGTGGCGATGTAACCCAGAGGGTGGCCCACATGCAAGCCCTTACCCGAAGGGAAGGGGAACATGGAGATGACAGAGTAAGGTGTACGACCATCGGCGTGCTTGCCCTGGTTGTCTGTCAGCTCACCTTCGGCGTTAGCGGCATCAAAAGTACCGTTGTCATCCCAGAACTTCTGCCATTTCAGTTCGATATCCTGGGCAAGAGAGGCGTCATAACGATACTTTGGCTCTGCGTCTGCCACGTGACCTCCTTTAACATGCTGAAACATGCTGAATTTCAGCTTCTACTTCTGCTTTGATTATCGTCATTCACACCGACAGGCGGCACACTTGGCGCTCAAGATTATCAGCGCGTGATAATCAGGAGCGATGCGCATTGTGCTGCGCATTGTAGTCGCGCTCAGCACGACGGTCCTCGTGCCTCTCGCGCGCGATCTCATGCTCCTGCTCCTTGAGCTGCTCGTGGCGATGTTTGCCCTCCCACTTGCGCGTACGAACAGCGTTAGAACCGTGGTAGTGGTCAGGAATATCGGAGGGAACGCCACCAAATGGACGTTCACGAGAAGCCGTCTCCTGAGCGGTGATGTTATCCGGGTCCAAAATAGCTTCAGGCTGGATAGCGCGAGAACGAGCCACACCGGAAGTCTTGCTCTGCATCTTCTCTGGGATTCGCTGAGCCCAACGAGTCAGCCAGTAGCACAGCACAAAGTAGAAGACTGCCGCCACGAACAAGGTTTGCAACGAGTTGAAATACAAGGCGCCCAACTGGCGAGAACGCTGCAAGAGGTCGGCGTAGGAGATAATCGAACCCAAAGCAGTGTCCTTCAACACCACCACAAGCTGCGCCACCAAAGCAGGCATGGAAGCGATCACAGCCTGCGGAATTTCAATAGACATCAGAGAGCGCATATGCGACATGCCCAAAGCAGTGGCAGCCTCAGCCTGGCCTAGAGGAAGGTTACCGACACCCGAGCGGATGAGCTCGGTCACCACCGAGCCGTTGTAGAGCACCAAGCCGGTGACTACTGCCCAGAAGGCTGCCATATCGCTTAACCCCAGCGCTGCATACACTCTCCAGAAGAAGATCATGAATAGCAGAACAGGCACAGCACGGCAAAACTCAATAATCACCGAGCTCACCCAGCGAATGATCGCCACCTGCGACAAGCGGCCGAGGGCGAAGACGAAGCCGAAAACCACTGCTCCCACAATGGACACTGCAGCCGCGGCAAGCGTGGACAAAGCTCCCGGAATGTAGAAACTCAACCAGGCGCGAGCGTTGAGAGCAGGCTCCCACAGCTTCCAACTCAGCTGGTTCTCCCCCATCGGCGGGTGAGCAAAACGCCACACAATCAGCGCCAGAACAGCAACAGCAAGCACCACGGTTATGGCGTTGGCCACGCGAATGCGCGCCATCGCCTTCGGGCCCGGAGCGTCGAAAAGTACCGAATGCTTCTGCGAACGCTCACGCCTTTGCTGACGAGTCACCGGCTTGTCGCTGGTATCCCCTTCACGCAAAGCACGAGGAAGCTTCACCGGGCCATTAGCAACCCTGCGTTCAAAACCACCTGGCACAGCCTGAACGAAAAGCGAAGTGTCGGCGGGCTCGAGAGTATCAGGGTCGATGGCAGAGTAATCAAAAGTATCACGCGAACTGGTAATCTTCATGCGCTCACCTCCTCACCGCAAGTTTGTTGGACAGGTAGGTTGTTGCCAAACCAATAGGAATGATGAGGATGACGTACCCCAAAGCGAAAAGTAAGAAAACCTGCGTAATTGCCGACGCATTGTACTGAATCATCGTGTTCATCAAACTCGAGGTTTCCGCCGCCACACCAGCAGCTGCAGCCACCGTCGAATTCTTGAGCAAAGCGATCAGAGTGTTACCCAAAGGTGCGATGGCGCCACGAATAGCCTGAGGAAGGATAATGAGGAAAGCCGACTGGAAGAAGCCAAAACCTAGTGAACGGGCGGCCTCAGCCTGTCCCATCGGTACCGTGTTAATGCCACTCATCAGCGACTCGGAAACGAAAGGCGCAGTGTAGAGCGACAGACCGGTGATGGCCAGCCAGTAGAAATTCGTGTCGAAATTCGCCGGAAGCTGGACTTGCAGTTGAATGAAACAGCCGAGCAGCAGGAAAACCATCACAATTGCCAGTGGCATGTTCTTAAAGAACATCACGATGCCGTCACCCACGCGAACAAGCGAACTGACCGGGGAAATACGCATCAAAGTGAGCACAATTCCCAACACGAGTGAACCGAGCGCTGCCCACAAGGTGAGCTGGATGTTCATCCAAAATGCGCCAAGAACGTTGTAGCGGGTCAACAGGTCGGCAAAAGTGGAGAAATAGCTGGAAAGCGAGGCCAAGAAGCCGTGGAACATACCGGGCATATCAGAACCTCGCAATCTGGTCGGAAGCGCGAGCGTCGAAGCGAGTTGGCGGGTTGAACTTTGGGTTTGGCTTATAGCCAGTGCCCTTCGTCGCTTTGTCGATGGCACGCTTCCAAGCGCCCGAACTCACATAGCTTTTCAGCGCTTCATTGATCTTTTCCACCAGAACGGCACTGCCCTTCTTCACGCCAATGCCGTAGCTTTCTTCAGTGAAAGGGTGACCAACCACCATGAGCGAGCTGTCTGCCTTCGCAGCAGCCAAGGTTGCCAAAATCAGGTCGTCCGTGGTGACGGCGTCAACAGTGCCGGACAGCAGTGCGGTCAGGCATTCCGAATAACCGTTGAGCAGCATGAGCTGAGTGGTTTTCGGGAAGTAATCTTGCACGATTTTGGCCGATGTGGAGCCTGTAGCGGAGCAGACCTTCTTGTTGGCGAGGTCGCGCGGGCTGGTAATCTGGGACCTTTCGGTCTTTCTAATGAGGAGGTCCTGCCCGGCGACGAAGTACGGACCAGCAAAGTCAACAACCTTCTGACGGTCCTTCGTGATGGTATAAGTGTCGACGATCATGTCGACCGTGCCGTTTTGCAGCAGCGACTCGCGCTGGGCGGAAGTCACCTGTTTGAACACGATCTGCTTCGGCGCGTAACCGAGCTTTTCTGCAACGTAACGGGCAGTGTCTACGGCAAAACCGGAGTAGGTACCGCTTTGCTCGACAGAGATGCCGGGCTGGTCGAACTTGATGCCGATGCGAATTTTCGGGCCGACAACGTCTGCTTGGCTTGCCGAACCACAAGCTACTAGGCTCAGGGTCGTCATCAGAGCAAGGCCAGCTGCGCCAACGCGCTTTGTGATGCGCTTGAGAAATGTGCTTTTCATCGCTTTCCTCCTTCACTTGCTGTTTGCTACTGACTAATGACCCAAAATTTTGGACTGGAACTCACGGGCACGCTCAGTGCGCGGATGAGTGAAGAACTCTTCTGGCGACTCAGATTCGAGTACGCGCCCGTCAGCCATGAACACGATGCGGTCGGCAACGTGACGAGCAAAGCCCATCTCATGCGTCACCACGATCATCGTCATACCCTCTTGGGCGAGCTGCGTCATGGTGGTGAGCACCTCTCCCACCATCTCCGGGTCGAGTGCGGAGGTTGGCTCGTCGAAAAGCATGACCTTGGGGTGCATGGCAAGCGCTCGAGCAATGGCAACGCGCTGCTGCTGGCCGCCGGACAGCTGTGCGGGGTACTTGTGTGCTTGCGCGGCAACACCGACGCGGTCGAGCAGCTCGAGGGCTTCTTTCTGCGCGTCCTCTTTGCTCATTTTCAGCACTTTGCGCGGAGCGAGGGTGACGTTGTCGAGAATGCTCAAATGCGCGAAAAGATTATAACTTTGAAACACCATTCCCACTTGCTGGCGAAGTTTTTGCAGCTCGCGTCCCTCTTGTGGTAGAGGCTGTCCGTCGATGAGAATCGTTCCTTCGTCGATGCGTTCGAGGCGGTTGATGGTGCGGCAGGTGGTTGATTTTCCAGAGCCGGAAGGCCCGAGCATGACGACTACCTCACCTTGGCGCACTTTCAGTGACACATCTTTGAGAACGTGGAGGTCGCCGTACCATTTGTTGACATGGTCCAGTTCGACGAGCACACGCCCGAGTTGCTTACCGTTATGATCCACCTGGGTTTCAGTAATCGTTGAGCTCATCGCTCCCCTTTCTCTTCGTCATTGGCCGCTCTTGGCTGCCCTTTCGTCACTTTCCCTGTAAATATCACAAGATTACCAGCGCGCCAGTTCATTTGCGTTTCCGCACTGTGACGGCGATATTACAGCGGCTGCGCGGCATGCCGCGCACCCAAACCGCACGCGAATGCAGGCAAACGCAAAATGCGGCAGAACAAGGTTCTGCCGCACAACGTGGTGACAATCTGAAGCGATTGAGGCTACCTAAACAGGCGAGCCTTCCTGAAGTAAATCCAGGCCACCACCGAGAGAACCAAAGCGATGAGGCAGACGATGGCAAAGCCCCACACGCTGCCCGACAGCGGCATGCCCTTGAGGTTCAAATTCATGCCGTACGCAGAGAAGATGATCGTGGGAATGTTGAGCACAATGGAGAGAATCGAGAAGATCTTCATCACATTGTTCAAATTATTCGACACAATCGAACCGAAGGCATCCATCATGCCCTGAAGAACTCCAGAGTAGATGCCTGCCATCTCAATTGCCTGCTTGTTCTCAATGATGACGTCGGACAAAAGGTCCTCATCGTCAGGGTACTGCTTAATGCGCGGCAACTTGGTCAGCTTCTCGAGCACCACTTCGTTTGAACGCAAAGAAGTAGCGAAGTAGACCAAGGTCTTGCTCAATTCCATGAGAATGAGAATCTCACGGTTCTGCAAGGAATTTTGCAAATGCAATTCCAGTTTATCAGACTCAGCATCCACGATTCTCAGGTAGCGCAAATACATCTGAGAGTTGCGGTAGAGAATCTGAAGGATGAAGCGCGAACGCATGTAAGTGTAGAAGTTGCGAATGCGACCTTCCATGAAAGGATGCAGCAGAGGCGTATCCTCCGAGCAGACGGTGATAATCACGTCATTGGTCACGATGATCGAGAGAGGGATGGTATCGTACCAATCACGCCCACCACGGTTTTCTACTGTTGGAATGTCAACAATGATCATCGTGTAGCCTTTTTCCACGTCCACACGAGACCTCTCCTCCTCATCCAGAGGAGCACGCATATCAGCGAGATCAATATCGTAGCGTTCAGCAACTTCTGCAAGTTCGGAATCAGCTGGATTAGACAAGGCGATCCAGCTTCCCTTCTCGAACTGTTTGATCTGACGAATATCGTCTTCTTGCGAAATAAAGGTTTTCAGCATGGCATCACCTGCCCTTCATATGAGCTCGAAAGCTAGCCTATAATGCAGCGCAGCGGTAGACTTGCGGCCTGTCGGCAACTGGCCGACATCTGGTCCGCGATCAGCGTGAGGCCGGCTTAAAGCTCCCCGCTCTCCTGCGCCAAAGCGGTATTTTAGGCCTCAGCCTACCCAAAGAAAGCCGCCATTCACTGTGCAAGGTTTGCTTGCCTCACCACGCCCTGGACACCCAAATCGTGCTCGAGCAGGTGGAAAAGAACCACGGCCTGGTTATGCTCGCGGTCGCGCGCAGAATACAGCACAATCACGTCGTTGCCCGCCTCCAGCTGCTTGGCAGTGACGCACTTCAACTCTTGGTAAGCTTCAGCTTGACTGGGCTTTTTAGCTTTCTGTGGCTTGAGATTATCAGTCTGCTGACTGCCTTGCGCGTCTTCTCCCCCGCTCGTGAGCTCTTGTGTGTAACGCTCCACGAATTCAGGGAAGCGCTCAGGAATGTGGTTAAACCACTTGCGCAGCTCGGTCGAAGGTGCTGCATACTTTGCCCATAAGTCAAGCTGGGCATCAGCTTTGGAGAGCCCGCGCACCCAGCCGTGGTCAACGAGAATGCGAAAGCCGTTCGTGTTCATTGGTTTATCGTAAATCCGTTCTAAACGCAAGGTTGCCATAGTTACCTCGGAGATGATTGGGGGCAGTGATAATCTCAAGCCCTACTATAGCGAGGGAACAGGAGGCTCTTTCAGCCACAAAAAAGCTCACCTCAGCGAAAGCCAAGGTGAGCTCAATATACTGCCACTTCCCTCTTCAAGATTGCCTCACATCACCGTGCCGTACTCGTTCGTACTGTCAGCGATGTGACAATCTCCTATCGGCAAGCTCAGCAGCGTCGATCAGAAGTCCCAATCGTCGTCGTCGGTCTCAACAGCCTTACCCATCACGTAAGAGGAGCCAGAGCCGGAGAAGAAGTCATGGTTCTCATCGGCATTCGGGCTCAAAGATGCCAAGATTGCTGGGTTCACATCCGTGGCTTCTGCTGGGAAGAGAGCAGGATAGCCCAAATTCATGAGCGCCTTGTTTGCGTTATAGCGCAGGAACTTCTCAACGTCCTCAACCAAGCCAACTTCCGAATACAGAGAGGTGGTGTACTGCTCTTCGTTGTCGTACAGCTCGTTGAGAAGGTCGTAGGTGTAATCCTGCATGCTGTCACGCTCAGGCTGAGTGAGTTGCTCCAAGCCCTTCTGGTACTTGTAACCAATGTAGTAGCCGTGCACAGCCTCATCGCGGATGATCAAACGAATCACATCAGCCGTATTAGTGAGCTTAGCGTGTGCAGAGAAGTACATCGGCAGGTAGAAGCCAGAGTAGAACAGGAAGCTCTCCAGCAGAGTCGAGGCAACCTTGCGCTTATAAGGATTATCACCCTCATAGTAATCGAGAACGATCTGCGCCTTCTTCTGCAAGAACTCGTTTTCCTCACTCCAGGAGAATGCTGCATCAATTTCCTTGGTGGAGCACAGAGTGGAGAAGATGGAGGAATAGCTCTTGGCGTGCACGGACTCCATGAAGGCGATGTTGGTGTACACCGCTTCCTCGTGTGGGGTCAGTGCGTCAGGAATGAGCGAGACTGCACCAACAGTACCCTGAATGGTGTCGAGCAGGGTCAGGCCGGTGAACACGCGCATGGTGAGCGTGTGTTCTGCTTCACTCAAGCGCTGCCAGCTAGGGATATCGTTGGAAACTGGCACCTTTTCTGGCAGCCAGAAATTGCCCGTCAAGCGATCCCATACTTCGAGATCTTTTTCATCTTCCAGACGGTTCCAGTTGATGGCGCTCACTCTGTCGATCAGCTTCAGTGGCTTGCGGGGAACGGAAATCGGTGGGACCATTGTCTCTGCCTCTCTGCAAGTCGCTTTTACAACTTGCTTTCGAATTTCTTGAGATTATCACTACGTCTCCTGCACTGGGCTTGTGAGCCTGTACAGCTCAAAAGCCCAACGAGTCCAGTGCAGCTGGGCGCACCTTGCGCAGATGCGCCCCTATCTGAAGTTATGAAACTTGTGCTTGTGTCGTCATTGCCCTGTCGTCATTGCCTTGTCGTCGTTGCTGTTTCGTTGTGACTAACGGATCAGACAACACAGGTAAAAGACAACACAGGTAAACGCCTTACTGACCAGATTCAATCAGAGCGTGCAGCTGACGCACCCCTGAACTTCGGTTCCAGAGAGTGCCCGCTGGCGCAGACGAATGTAGTAGAGGGTCTTAATTCCCTTACGCCATGCATAAATCTGAGCCTTGTTCAGGTCCCGAGTGGTGGCAGTGTCCGGGAAGAACAGTGTCAAACTCAAGCCCTGGTCAACATGAGGTGTGGCGGCAGCATAGGTATCAATGATGGCCTTCCATCCAATCTCGTATGCGTCGGCATAGTACTTGAGATTGTCATTGGTCATATATGCTGCCGGATAGTAAACGCGACCAACCTTACCTTCCTTGCGAATCTCGATCTTCGAAACGATCGGGTGAATCGAGGAGGTGGAGTGGTTGATGTAGGAGATGGAGCCTGTTGGCGGCACTGCTTGCAAATTCTGGTTGTAAATGCCATCCTTGAGGATCTCATCACGAAGCTCGGCCCAGTCTTGCTTTGTTGGCAGGCTGACATGGAACTTCTCAAATACCTCGCGAACCTTCTGCGTTTGTGGCTCGAGGGTCAACGTACCATCGGTGTACTTGTCGAAATAGTTTCCTTGGCCAGCTGGCTTCGCATAGGCGGAAGTCTTAAACAAAGCGAAAGCCTTGCCGCGTTCAACTGCCAGCTCATGGGAAGCTTTGTAAGCGTTGTACGCCACTGTCATGAAGTACAAGTTGGTGAAGTCGAGGGCTTCTGGAGAACCGTACATCATTCCTTCACGAGCCAGGAAGCCATGCAAATTCATTTGGCCCAGACCAATGGCGTGGCCTTCTTCATTTGCACGACGAATGGAGGGGACTGAATCGATGCTCGTATGCTCAGAAACTGCAGTCAGCGAGCGAATAGCAGTACGCACGGTATCGGCCAAGCCTGCATCCATGGCCTTAGCAATGTTGAGAGAGCCCAAATTGCAAGAAATATCGCGGCCAACATGGCTATACGTCAAGTCAGTGTTGAAGCTGCTCGGCTCTTGCACCTGCAAAATCTCCGAGCACAGGTTCGACATGGCAATGCGGCCTTCGATCGGGTTAGCACGGTTGACGGTGTCCTCGAACACGATGTAGGGGTAGCCTGATTCGAACTGAATTTCGGCCAATGTCATGAAGAATTCGCGTGCGTCAATATACGTTTTACGAATGCGATCGTCAGCAACCATCTCGCGGTAGTGATCGTTGATGGAAATGTCAGCGAATGGCTTTCCGTACACGCGCTCAACATCATAAGGGCTGAACAGAGCCATCTTTTCATGGTTCTTGGCCAGTTCGAAGGTGATATCAGGAATGACAACACCCAAGGAGAGCGACTTGATGCGGATCTTCTCATCAGCGTTCTCACGCTTCGTATCCAAGAAGCGCATGATGTCTGGGTGGTGAGCGGAGAGGTAGACGGCGCCTGCACCTTGACGTGCACCCAGCTGGTTGGCGTAGGAGAAGGAATCCTCCAACAGCTTCATGACGGGCACCACACCGCTGGACTGGTTTTCAATGTGCTTGATAGGAGCACCCAACTCTCTGAGGTTACTCAGAAGAAGAGCGACACCGCCTCCACGCTTGGACAGCTGCAGTGCTGCGTTAATAGCGCGTGCGATGGATTCCATGTTGTCTTCAATGCGCACGAGGAAACAGGAAACCGGCTCACCACGCTGGGCGCGTGCGAGGTTGAGGAAGGTTGGGGTTGCTGGCTGGAAGCTGCCGTTGATGATGGCGTCTGCCACGGTGAGAGCCATCTTTTCATCGCCAGATGCCAGTTCGAGGGCGACTGCACCTGCGCGCTGTGGGAAGTCTTCGAGGTAGTTCTTGCCGTCGAAAGTCTTCAGTGCATAGGAGGTATAGAACTTGAAGGCTCCGAGGAAGGTGTCGAACTCGAAGTGCTTATCTTCCAGGTGCTGGTAGAAGCGGTCGAGGAACTCATCAGAGTACTGTGCGAACACTTCTGGCTCGTAGTACTTGTTTTGGATGAGGTAATCCAGGCGTGCCTTCGTGGAGGGGAAGGTGATGGTGCGCTCAGCGATTTCGCCGGTCATGTATTCGCGCTCGGCCTGCTTGTCCTTGTCGAACTGGATTTTGCCGTTCTTATCGTACAAGTTGAGCATGGCGTTGAGTGCATGGTAATCATGCGCTGGATCGTAAGCTGTTGGCTCGCTCATAGTACCTCCGTAAGCTTTTGAAGTCCGTTGAAGCTGTGAAGTCTGAAATTCATTGTGGCGTTTGTCGCCTTGTGAGGGGTTACGTCGTGCTGTGTGTCACGCTCTCCCCCGTCGAATGCTGGTGATCAGTGCACGAGTGCGCGCTGCTCGTTTGCCTTGATCGCCTCTTGCATACCGGGCACATCCACCTTTCCTGCTGTGAGGTCAGCGAAGAACTTCACCAGGCCGCGCTGCACGGCTTGAACGTCTTCTGGCGTCCCCATCAACTCAAAGCGGTAGAGGTAAGGAATGTGGCACTTGGCGGAGATCGCATCCCCCGCCGCGCAGTACGCTTCACCAAAGTTGGTGTTACCCGAGGCGATCACTCCGCGAATCCACATGCGGTTTGCTGGATCGTTGAGGAACTGCTTGACCTGCATCGGCACGGCCTTCTTGGGGTTCCCTCCGCCGTAGGTAGGAACAACGAGAACATAAGGTTCGTGAATATGAACTGCAGGATCGCTTCTGCGCAGTGGCAGGCGGTACACGTTCATACCCAGCTTGTCGAGCTCGCAGTTAGCGATGAAGCGTGCGGTGTTCTGTGATACAGAAGAGAAATACACCACAGAACCGATGGCCTTCGTTTGAGCCGCGTATTCTGGCTCGCTGCTGGCCTGCTCGTTTGCTTCGGTGCTCACGTTGTTGCCTCCTTGTTTTCTCTATGCTGTTCTCGCTCAGAATTCACCTTCCAAGCGTGAACACAAGAAAACCCACGACGCTGCCTAAGAAGGAGTCTGTGGGGTTTTCACTGCAAAGAGAAGTATGTAGTTGTAGCTGGCGACTGTTTACATTACCAATTTCTTGAGATTGTCAGGCTGCGTTCAGCGCACGCTTGAATAAGCGATTGCGCGCAGTGCCTCTGGAGTGCTGGGCACCAGAGCCTTGATCTTATCGGGACGGTAGCCGCTCCATGCATCATGGTCAGTCATGACGACGGGAGCCTGCTTGAAGCCAGCAGCCAAAACCTTCTTCAAAGCTTCTTCGTTCTGAGTGATGTCGATTTCACGGTAGTCCACGCCGAGGCGCTTGAGCTGACGCTGAGTTGCGGCGCACTGTGGGCAACGAGGCTTGGCGTATACGGTGACGTTCATGGGGACCTCTCTTCTCTTCATCATTGGTTGCTCACAGTATCGTATATGAAAATGAAGAGCGAAATGACCACAATAGGTAGTGTCGTTACAAAGTTTTAAACACTACATCTAGTGCCGTCTTGAAAAATCAAGCCTCGGACTGTGGAAAAGTTTATTTGTGAATTTTGTCACTTCGGCGCGTCTGGCGTGTTGTTCGCCTTGAGCAATTTCGGGCATAAACCAAGGTCCTACTCCCCTCAGTAAACACCTGCCACGCCCTCACTCATCCAGCAGACGAACCTGAGGAAGCAGCCACAACACCACTGTCAACACCAGAAAGGCACTTCCACAAAAAACGAAGAAGGAAGGCACGCTCACGCCATCAACGAAGAAGGCAGACGCTGCCAAGCCAACTGGCAAAGCCCATGCTTGCAAAGATTGGAACAGTGCAAACGCTCTGCCCAAATACTTCGGCGCAATACGCTGCTGGATCAGAGCAGTCACCGGAGCGTCGTACAGCGGCTGGCTCAAACCCATGATGGCGTTCAAAATGACAAACAGAACAAAACCTGAGCTGGGAAGCAAACCAGACCACACTGTTGTCACACCAAAAATCAAACAGGACAACAGGATGGAATGCGATTTCTTCTTCAAACCACCCGTAGCACCAACAATAGCGCCGCCAACAATCACACCAGCTGACCAGACTGCTTCAATAAGAGCCGCTCCCCCAGTTCCCGCTTTGAAGTAGTCAATGCTAATCAGAGGGAAGAGTGCAGCAAGCGGAGAGAAGGCGAGATTAAACAGGAAAGCTCCTATGAGCAAGGCAAGCAAGCCTTTGTCAGCTCTGATAATCTCAAAGCCTTCCCAAGCTTGACGAGCAGCTTCTTGCACTCCGCCAAGAGCTGTTTCTTGACGAGCAATATTCCTGGTGCGCGTATCACGAACATGGGAAAGCACAACACAAGCAGTGGCCACCAGCGCACCGAGAACATCAAGAGCAATCATGCTGTTCAAACCCCAGTGCGGGTACATCCAAGCAGCTACAGCCATGCCAATAAGGTAGCCACTTTGCTGAACGATCTGGCTGATACCAGCCAGCCGATCGAGCATCTTCTTCGGTGCAATGATAGGCGTGAGCGCATTAAACGCGGGAGTGTGCAGGCTTTGACCACACGAGCGAAGGAACAAAACCACGAGGACGAGCCACAGCGGAATGCTTCCCACGCCCCATGCCCACAATGTGACACATAAACTGACCAGAGCAATGCTCATATCAGCGCTGATCATCACTACAGGAATAGGGAAACGGTCAACAACAACTCCTGCAATCGGCCCCAGCAAAGCAGCAGGAAGAAAGCCGACAAGCGAGGCTAAGGTGACGGCAAGAGGTGACTTAGTCGTCATCGTAATATGCCAGATAAAGCCCATCTGCAGCACAGAACTGGTGAGAACAGAGAAGAGCTCGCCACCCCATACAGTAGAAACGGTACGCACCCACGGCTGAAGCGATGCACGTGCCATCAACTCTCCTTACTCACCTGGCGATTGACAGTGACAATCTCACGACAGCAGCAATGTCGTGACAGTGGCAATCTCACCTTACGAGCTTGCCAGCTCACTGTAGCAGAGGATTTTAACAAAAAGGCCCAATTGCACTCAGTCACTGCAACCGGGCCTGGACTAGCCGAAAGGGTAGCTAGCCGTCGCGCTGGAGGATGAAGGATCAGCCTTTCACAGCGCCCGAAGTAACAGCCTCGACGATGAAGCGCTGCAAGAACAAGGATGGCAGAAGGTAATCATTCCAGAAAGCCATCGCATCAATATCAGTATCGACTGAGCGATTAACCTGCAGCAGAACGCCGAGAGTTCACCGAGATTCATAAATTGACTGCTGATCGCCGTAATAGAGAGTGTCCCCCCACTTCTTCACGCTCTCCTCATGTTGACGAGTTTGAGTTTTCACCGGGACGAAGAACCAGCGCAGAAGCCCCATAAACATGTCCTCCAGCGAATGGCCGATGCCGATATAGGAAACCAATGCCCACAGCGTGACAATTGCATTGAAACCAGCAAAAATGGCATTACCCCAATTGTGCGAAAGCGTATCAGCATAGAAAACCATTGCCGAGTAGAAAATGATGATCCACGGCATAGCAACATACAGGCCGGGAGAAGCAGTACGATTGCGCACCTTGGGAGTACGCGCGAAGGCAATCTTCGTATGACTCATCCCCTGCTGAATGGACTTCAGCGTTCCTGAAAGGTTCACCGTCAAAAGTACGATGTTAAAACCATAGATGCGGAAAATGTCCGAGCGTTTGTACCCATTGGAGTGCAAATCTTGAGCCATCGTGACGAAGTAAGGCAAGGAAGCCAAAACTACCCACGGGCTCAACAAGCGTTGATCAAAAGGATAGGCCAACAGTAAGAGCAAGCCAAAACTCGACCAGGCGATCGAAGCCATATAGTTGACGCGCAAAGCCCACTCGCCCAGGCTCACCTGCTTGCCTGTCAGCTTGCGAGCGCGAACCAAGCGCAAAAACTTACCGATAATCAGCAAGCCGCCATTAGCCCAGCGACGACGCTGGACGACGAGCGAGCCAAAATCAGGCGGAGTTGCACTGTAACTCAAACGTTCCGGGTAGTTGACCAAATGCCAATCATAGGAACGCAGGTCAATACTCGACTCCGTATCCTCAATGACAGTACGGTCTTGAATATAGGTATGGATGACGCGAGAACCTTCGCTCGAAACAACACAAATATCATTCAACGCACGCTTGCGAATAACAGCATTCGCCCCGACCCAGAAAGTAGCGTCATAATACGTCATGCCCTGGTGAAGCATGTGCTGAATATCTGTCGTCGCAGCCGCAATTCTCTCAATACGAGTCGGAGCACCACGATAGGAGGAGTACGGGGTTTGGATCACCGCTACTCGCTCATTACCCGGCTGCTCAAGCTGGTAGACCAGACGTAAGCAATAGTCGCGCAGAAGCATCGAGTCGGCATCAAGAGTGAGAACATAGTCGGAGTCAGGCACCACGAGGTCGGGATACTCGCCATCATGCACATCGCGCAGAGCAACACCATCTGCTGTTTCCACACGCTTGAGCTTGTGACCCATCAGGGCGATATACGAGTTCAAATTCATTGCCTTATTCCCCTCCTGAGCCGTGGAGGTGTAGGCTTTGCGTTCGAAAGACCAGCCCCGAGCAGTGAAAATCCACACGAGACGGTTGTACAGCTGATGAACACGCTGAGTAGGGATGCGCTGGCGCACACTCAGAGACTCATTGAGAGCTTGCTCACTCATGTGAAGGTCGCGAGCCAGAGCAAGCAACACCTGATCGCAGAAAAAATCGTCTGTATGATCGTCACGCTGCCAGCTCTGAGCTTTGTGCTCTAACCATTGAGCTGCCAGGCGGTAATCGTGTGCGCAATTGGCAACCCACTGTTTCGAAGCCATCACTTCATTGGCTTTATCGGAAAGAAACTTCTCCCGCGATGCACGAAAACGTGCACTGAGAGGCTCGAGCTCTTGTAAAACGGAAGGAATAAGGTTGCGCGACGCTTCAAGAATACGACGATTCTCCTCATTCTTTGGATCCGGTGGATCATCGATGAGCAAGACGACAGTAATATCGGGAAACTCTTGCAGCAAAGCAGACCATACCGTTTTCTCCACAACCTTGGGCTGCTCAATATAGGAAGGAATGAGAACAGTAATCGACTTGTTATAGTCATTGGAAAAATGCTCATCTAATTGTGCTCGAGGAACTCGTTCATGCATCACAAAGCGGTGGAGAGCCCCTTGCCTCGTTACCAGGTAGACGAGAGCACTGAAAATCAGAGTCGTGACAATGGTGAGGTACAGGACAACCTCAACGATGAAGCGAATAGTGAGATGAGGATTATCAATGAGCAATGTCAGCACAGTAGTGACGACATAAACCAGCCAGGCAAGAACCGTGATCACAATAGCGACATAGCCTGCTATCATGCGAGCAGGGCTCGGCTTGGAATGCATAATAGCCAGGGGTTGAGTTGAGCGTTCAGCACCCCATTGACGCCGGCGCCTACCGGAAGCTTGTTCGTTCTTCAGGTTGGGTCGAGTTTCCTGGTTTTGTTGCCGATACTGCGTCATCGTCATTCGTTCTCACATTACCTTCGTTTGACCACTCCCTCGGTGGCATTTTCTTCAAAACAGTATGTACACGACCTAGGACGCATAACTTAACGTCAAGTCTATGTTTTTAGGTAGCTTTAATGAAGGTTTGAAGCACATTCAAGGGAAAATGAAAGAAGAATGATGCATTCGCTATTCGAAGGCAGGAGACTGTCTATACCGCGAGTTGCTCTGGCGCTACTCGTCCTCATCGTGAGCATAACAGGCATCTGGGCCTGGCTCACTTACACACAGACGTCATCGAAAAAACTCCCAGCATCTTGGTTTGCAGGGTATGTCGATGTCACTGCAACGCCTTCCTACACCTTCGAATCACAAACAGGCAATGCCTATAACAACATTATTTTAGGCTTTATTACAGGCGCGGATTGCACTCCTTCATGGGCAGGCTACTACTCCTTGGACGAAGCGCAAGCTCACTTAGACCTCGATAGCAGGATTATTCAAACTCAGCGTTCTGATCGCAGTGTGACAATCAGCCTGGGCGGGCAAAAGGGAGACGAACTTGCCACGACTTGTACCCGTGCTGACCTCCTGGTTGATGCGTACCGTAGCCTGCTCACCCGTTACAATGTCACGTCACTTGATTTCGACATTGAAGGCAACAACTTCTCCCCTGATGCTCTCAACCGCCGCGCTCAAGCTGTCGCCGAGCTGACTCGTACAAGCAAGAAACCCCTGACTATCAGCCTGACTTTACCTGCCGATTCTCACGGACTGACTCGTCAGGGTTTAGCTCAAATCAACGCTTTCCTTGATGCCGGAATTGTCCCCGCAAACGTGAACCTCATGACGATGGATTTCAACATTCGCTCCACTCAAGAAAACCAGTCAACTCTCATCAAAAAGGCGCTGAACGCCGCACACGATCAATACACCAGCGCGCTATATCGCCATGGCAAACTTTTCGCTTCCCATCAAGTGTGGCAGCTGCTCGGCGCTACAGTTCTCATCGGACAAAATGACACGGCGGGCGAGTACTTTACTCTCGAAAATGCGCGAGAAATCAACACTTTTGCTCTTCAAGCTGGTCTCGGCCGGTTAAGTATGTGGTCGCTGAACCGAGATTATCAGTGTGGTGAAAACTTCACGAATTCCTCTCAGCTACGCACTTTCTGCAGTTCTGTCCAGCAAGGTGATGGTGAGTTTGCTCACACTCTCTCCCAAGGCTTCCGCGGTGTTCCTGGCATTCTTGTTCATGGCGAGGAACATGCAGGCAATGGCAATTCTCACAGCTCTTCTTACCCCACCTGGGATAGCTCCAGTGAATATAAGCATGGCGACAAGGTGATTTGGAATGGCTACATCTATGAGGCTCTGACACCTAACCGTGGTGAGCAGCCCGATAGCGTACAAACAGATAACAGTTCTGCTTGGCGTGTGGTTGGCCCTACTCTCTAAGCACTTGAATATCAGGGCGACAGAAGTAAGCAACGGCAACCAAAACAGGACACAATGACACACCAGAGCACAGGAATAGAGGCGATAACATTGACAACCAAGAAGCATTCCAGCTCCCCTTCACACTCGCATATCGCTTTAGCTACCACCTTGCGCGATACGCAGCAGCGGCCGGTGAGAACCTACCTGGTCACTCTCACCTGCACTGTGATTCTTCTTGCGCTCTTGAGTATGCATGCGCAAGCAGGTTATGTGATAGCTCTGAAGCATCCTGCCCGCACTGCTTTGTGGTTTATTGGCTTTATAGTTAGCCTGATTTATGCGAAAAAGCGTTCCTCTGTTGAGCTTGCCTCACAGCATACGAATGTTGCTCTTCTTGCTGTGACGATGATGGTCACTGGCTACTACACTGATCTTATTTTCTGGCTTATTCTCGCTCTGCTGCTCGTGTGCGCTGTGAGTGCAAGAAGCATTTCTCTAGGCCTATTACACACGTGTACATCGCTTGCTCCTGTGCTGTGTGTTTTGTTACTCTTCCACAATGATTCTCAGTGGCTGATGGGTACGATTCACACACAAAACGACTCCGTGCTCAGTACAGCATCCAGCATTGAACAGTGGTTCTTACCTCTCTTAACCCTGACAATTGCTGTTCCGCTGATGCGTCTGCTGATTGACCTTCTCGTTTTCACCATTGCTGGCATGAGCATTGCTCAAGCTTTCACTGAGTATTCGTGGACGAGAATTGCGCTGACTACTTTGACCGATTTGATCGCTGTGGTCTGGGTTCCTATTGTGCTGCACTTCGCAGCTTTTGCCCCTAACAGTTCTACTGCTTTTTCTATCTTCCTCATCACTATTTGCACGTACTCGCTGTTGCTGATGACGGTCAATACCATTCAGAGAAACCATCGCTCTCGTATGGTTCTTGATTGCCTCTCTTTAATTAGCAGCGCTCTTCCTTTCCCAGAAAGTGACCCTGCGCAAACGGTTGTCGACCAGATTAACAAGGCGATTGCTCATATGAATTGCTTTGTTTCGCCGAGCAATAATCTGGCTGAGCCTGCTCACTCTTATCGCTATTCTCACCGTATTGACGAAGACTCTGAGCATTATTACCTTGTGCTTGAGCGTAGCGTGGCGAATCGTCCGTTCTTGCCTATTGATGAAACTTTGTTGCATTCTGCTGGTGACATTCTTGCTGAAGTGTTGCGCGTTAATTCAGCGGTGACGACATTGCGCACGGAAGCCGAGACTGACGCTTTGACAGGAACTCTCAATTATCATTCTTTCATCGCTCATCTACGTAGCTTGCGCACGGAGAATGTGCATAACCGCGTTGCTATTGCTTATTTCGAACTGTCTCATTTGCGCGAGATTAACGAGCAGTATAGCCGTTTGATTGGCAATAGTGTTTTGTCGGCTGTTGCCCAGCGCATTTCTGAGCACATGCCTGTAGGTGCAACTCTTTCTCGCGTCAATGGCAATGAGTTTGCCATGATTATCAGCAACTTTGATTCTTGGGAGGAGATCGAAAAGCTTGTCAGTTTCCTTGCTCAATCTGCTTGCGTTCCTCTCGTCACCGAAGCTGGAGAAGTTTCAGTTGATGTTTCCACCAGCTTGACTTTCTCCAGTGAAGCAGAGAGCTTCGATTCGCTGTTAGAAACTGCAAACGCGCATATTTATGATTCGGCAAGTATGAGCCAGGCAACCTCTACCTACGCTTCTGTTCAGCAGGATGGACTTCATGCTTCTGAGCTATTACAAGAAGCTATCACTCAGGGGAAGCTCACGATTCTGTACCAGCCTATTTTTGACCTCACTTCCCAGGAGATTGCTTCGTTGGATACGACGGTGAGAGTTCATGATAAGCAAGGTCACTTGCTTTCCTCGCATTTTGTGTTTTCTGAGGCACGGCGCTTGGGCCTGGCGGCTCAGCTTTCTTCCGATGTGGTTCAGCAATGCGTTACGGATATCGTTCAACTTCGTCACTATGCACCAGGGCTGTCTAACTTAGGAATTTGCATTAATGGTTCCGAGCTGGATTCTCCACAGTTTGTGGACCGCTTGGAACAGTGTGGGCGTGCTGTTCCTGACGTTTCTATTAATTTGCAGTTGGGCGCGCATGCTATTCATGCGTTGCGCGATGATTATGAGAAGGAGTTGGAAGCTATTGCTCATATGCCTCATGTTCGCGTCGGATTAACACACGTGGGTACATCGTATTCAGAGACGTACGCTTTCGCTCATCTTCCGCTCAGCTTTGCCCGCTTTGATCCTTCCTTGATTGAGCGATATAGCGATGAACGTACTCAACAGATTGTGAAGCGTTCTGTTGAGATTATGCGCAAAGATGGCTTTGACATCGTCTTTACCGGAGTAAGTACCCTGCCGCAGTTGGAGTTTATCCGATCTGTGGGTGGCAGGCTTGTAGAAGGCCCTCTGCTCAGTAGCCCTCTGAGTGTGAGTGAAATGGCCGTTCGCTTGCAAACTCAAGGTACAAGATTGTCATCGTGATTATTCACTGAGGAAAATCTGCACTGGGATCGATACCGCTAATATCGATCCCTTTTTGCTTCACCAGTTTCACGGATGAGGTTTTTCGTGAACTGTGACCGGAGACGGGTAAGACAAAGGTCACATCAGCGCGAGGAAAAGTTCACATACACACGAGAGAAAACAAGCCGTGATGGGAACAATAAGAGTTGCAAACTATAGGAGTGCAGATACAAAAAAGTGGAGCTAGTGGGATTCGAACCCACGACCCCTTCCATGCCATGGAAGTGCGCTACCAACTGCGCTATAGCCCCATTGGGTTGTCTATGACAACAGAAGAAAACTATACGCGGATGAGGTAGAAAGTGCAAGCGTCCACCTCGTCGGCGTGTTGAGCTCAAGTATCACTTCGATTGAGACGAGCGCTCTGTCCTCGGAGGAACGGCTGCTCCCGCGCTACTTTTGTACGCTGGACGAAGAGGACGAGCCTGAACCGGTCGAATCAGACCCGGAGTTCTCCCCTGATTGCGAGGAAGAATTCGAGTTCTGCGAATCTTTATCCGTCGAATTGTTATCGCTCGACGAATTCGAGTTGGACGAGTTCTCCGAGTTGCCCGATTCCGAGTTCGAATTGTTGGAGTTGCTGGAGTTATTCAAGCTACTCGAGTTATTCGACTCGGTGGAATTGCTGGAATTATTCGGCGAATTCGAGCCGCTGGTATCCGTTCCCGTAGTGCTCTCTTCGCTCTTCTTCTCGTCAGAACTGCTGCCCGATTGCGAGTCGGTCGAGCTCTCGTTGCTCTTCTTCTGCTTGTTGGTATCGCTCGTGGTGTTCGAGTCGGTGCTCTTCTTTTCGCTATTATTCGCGTTTTGTTGCGGTGTTTGCGACATCTGGTTGCGCGTCGACGGCAGAACTGTGTCGGTCGGCTTTCCTCCCGTAATCAGCATGATTCCGCCCGCAACCAGCGCGACAGAGAGCAGCGCCACCACAATAGAAATAATGATGGCGAGTTTCTTCTGCTTGTTTTTCTTGAGATTATCAGTACCACTCTCCCCTTCCCCGTTCTGATAATCGAGAGCGGCAGAAAGTGGCATGAGGGTGGTGTCACTCAGCGTGGAAGCTGCGGAAACAGAAGGGTCAGAAGCCGAGTTACCAGCCAGAGTTCCCAGCGCTGCAGGGTCGAAAACCGCGGTGTGGGACGCAAAATCGTCGTCTGCGGATTCAAAGTTTGTTCCGCCCACAATGCGACGCCCACCAGCTTGCAGATGGGCACTAGCCTGCGGATGAGCACCAGCTTGCGGACGGGAATTCGCCTCGGCAGCAGAGCTCGACGGAGTGGAAGAAGTGAGCTTCGAGTTCGCCACTTTGAGGATGTTCTGGTACAGCTGCGACGCAAAAGTGGAAATCATCGACGCCAAAGCTGCACCAATGATGGTGCCGGCAAGGCCGAGTTTGCTGGAGAGAAGGAACACTGTTCCTGCTGCAAGACCACCGGAGAGAATCTGGATCCACGAAATTCCGGCGAAGAAGTGACGAAAAACGCCCGTCTTACTACCTTTGCTCTCCGTAACCCTACCTGGCTGTGGCTGCTGGTCAGCCCGCACACGAGGAGACGCCGGAGCCGGCGGAGTTTGACTCGGGATCTGACTATTCACGCGCTTCACCACTCACACTCACCTCATCTTTCCGCCTCTATTTGTAGTGCATCGCGATGAAGAAAGGCTGAATAATCGCGGATTTTCTGTGCTTTTTCAGTGAAAATGTTCCTCACAGAAAAGGCCGCGCACAGCGCGGCCGTTTTCACCACAGTGATAATCTCAAGCAATTCGAGGCTAGGGCTGAGGAAGCGAGTGCAGCCACCAAGAGCAACCACCGTGAGCGGACCCGCAAGCGCAACCTAGCCAGCCAGAGCTCAGCTCAAGCCAGAAGGTGTCATCGCACCATTCCAGTTGCCCTGCTCAGCGATGCGAGGAGCGTGATTAAACTCCATCAAACGCCAACGGTACGAACCATCTGAGCGCACCACCGGCTCCAGGATCGCCCAGTAGGCGTTTCGCATCGAACCCAGCGACTCGTACACACCATCCGTACCCTTACCCAACAGGTATTGAATGGTTTGAGCGATAAGAGAGCCGTGCGAGAAGACATACAGATCGGTAGAGGAATTCAGCTTTTGCGCCCACTCGTTGACGGCTTGAGCACCCCTCGCACCCGTATGTTGCTTCGATTCAGCACCATGTGCAAGCTCAGAGCCCTTGCCTTCCAGCCAGCCGCGGAATTCTTCAGGGTAATTCTCCATCAATTCCTTCTGGCTCTTGGCCTCCCACTCACCGAAATAGCGCTCGCGAACGCGCGTATCAAAGTGAACGTCAAGGCCAAGCGGGTCAGCAAAAGCGTGAGCCGTCTGCGCGGCACGAGTGAGATCAGAAGCGAGAACAAACTGCTTAATTCCCTCGCTCTTCGCCTCAGTAGAATCGACGTAGAGACGGCGAAGTTCCTTGCCGGTTTCCGTCACCTGCCACATTCCCTTGGCATCCAGCGGAATATCCACCATGCCTTGAATGCGGTGAATAGCGTTGTAATGCGTACGGCCATGACGTACAAAAATCACACGGCGGGCGAGCTGCTCGCGCGAATCGGTGTGCCACACGAGGTCAGCATCCCCACGCGGAGTGAGATTGCTGTCATCCTCGACACCGTAGCCCTGAAGCGGGGCAATCAGGTACTGCCCTGCAGGTGGTTCGAGGTAGTCGTGAATGATGTCAGGATCATTCATTGGCAACCTTCTTCGTGGTCTCAGCATGCTCCAAATGCAGCTCGATATGCGGGCAATCGCCCCACAGCTTCTCCAGACCGTAGAATTCGCGCGCCTCTTCATTGAAGATGTGCACAACGAAATCGTCATAGTCGAGCAAAGTCCACTGCGCTTCGAGCAGGCCTTCACGCGAACGAGGGTGCAAGCCGAGGTCCTCCCTCAGCTTCTTTTCCACTTCCTCAGCAACGGCCAGCACTTGGCGTGGGCTTGACGCCGTTGCCAGCAAGAAGGCGTCAGTAATAGCCACTGGCTCAGAAACGTCAATGGCCACAATGTCGGCAGCTTTGGCGTCATTCGCAGCCTCAGCTGCCTTTTGCAATGCGATGACAGTATCCTCGCGTACGCTCATGTTTTCCTTTCGATACGGCAACTCGCCCAATAACTCACTATTGTCTCAGAGAGCCTGCCTCTTGCGCTCAAAGCTCAGAATGCCTTGAGATTATCACTCCTGATTATCACTAGTGATTATCAGTTCTGAGAATCTGTTCCGGGAATCACTTCTGAGAGTCTTCTCCGCCTTCGCGTTCATAGCGCGGTTTCCAGCCTTTTACCTCATGCTGGGTGTTCTCCGAATACACCATGGAACCATTGTCAACATTGTGACGCACAACAGCGCCTGCACCTGTGGTGACATCGTCACCGATGGTGACCGGAGCGACAATCATGTTTCCTGCTCCGATGTGAACGTTACTGCCAATCTCAGTGTGATGCTTGTACTTACCGTCGTAGTTCGCCGTAATAGTGCCACCACCCAAGTTCGAGTTGTGGCCAATATGCGAATCGCCAACATAGATGAGGTGAGGAACCTTGGTGCCGTGGTCGATATGAGCCTTCTTCATTTCGACGAAAGCACCTGCCTTCGTGTCCTCAGCAAGCACGTTACCAGGGCGCAAGTAGGTCCATGGGCCAATGTTGGCACGATCCCCCACTTCAGTTTCTTGGATACGAGCGCGCTCCACGTGAGCGTTCTCACCCACAGTGGCATCAATCAATGTGGTGTACGGCCCAACCTCGCTACCTTGCCCAACAACCGTATGACCTTGCAAGAAGCAACCTGGCAAAACAGTAACATCTTGAGCAAGCTCAACATCATCATCAATCCAGGTGGTTGCCGGATCCCAAATGCTCACGCCTTCACGCATCCACTTTTCGCAGACGCGCTGATTGTGCAAGCGAGCCAGACGAGAGAGCTGAACACGATCATTCACGCCCTCGACTGACAGCGGATCAGCAGCAACAGCAACACCGACATGGCCAAACTGTTTGGCATTTTCCAAAGCATCAGTCAAGTAGAACTCCTGCTGGTTGTTATTTGCATCCAGGTGTGCAACAGCAGAAGCGAGCACAGAAGGAGTGAAGGAGTACACAGAGGTGTTCACTTCCTTGATGCGCTGAGTTTCCTCATCAGCATCCTTCTGCTCAACGATGCGATCGAAATGGCCGTTATCATCGCGCACAATGCGGCCGTAGCCGAAGGGATTATCCAGCTTTGTTGCCAACACCATGGCAACAGCAGACTGATCCTTCTGAGCCTGAACCATAGCGCTGAGCGTAGAAGCATCCAAGAGCGGTAGATCACCAGCAGTGATAATCAGAGGATCTGTTTGCTTGCGGGCCCAATCAGAACCTTCTTGCTGCTCGAGGGCTTTCATGGCACATTGCACAGCACGACCTGTACCAGGAATGTCATCCTGCTCAACGAGAAGAGCTTGAGGAGCAACAGCCTTCACCGCTTGGCTCACTTGTTCTTTTCCATGGCGCACAACGACGACGATTCGCTGAGCATCGAGGCTTTGAACAGCTGCGAGAACGCGAGCAATGAAGCTCTTTCCTGCCAGAGTATGCAACACTTTCGGCGTGGACGACTTCATTCGTACGCCTTCACCTGCTGCCAGAACAATTGCTGCACTGATTGCCATAATTCCTCCTCAACGCACCCTACGGCTCATGACTACCGTCCTATTATCCACTGACCCGACGAAAGTTTTGTGAAAACAATAACGACGCTGACAATCTGGAGGAATTTCAGATTACCAGCGCCGTGACTGACCAGCGAAAAAGTTTAGTTATTGGCTTGTGCAGGCTTGTTTTCGAAGAAGCCATCGTTGACAAAGCCGATGAGGTCTTCAATGCCATTGACAATCTTGTTGGGACGGTATGGGTACTTCTCAACTTCCTTGCGATCAGTGATGCCAGAGAGAACAAGGAAAGTAGCAAGGCCTGCTTCGACACCAGCGATGATGTCCGTATCCATTCTGTCACCGATCATCGCAGTCGACTCTGAGTGGCCGTGGACGCGATCGAGAGCCGTGCGGAACATCACAGGGTTAGGCTTTCCAATGAAATATGGTTCCTTACCAGTAGCAGTAGCGACCATAGCGGCCACAGAACCTGCTGCAGGAAGAACACCCTCATCGGAAGGCCCTGTTGCATCTGGATTAGTGCAAATGAAACGAGCACCTTTGTTAATCAAACGAATGGCTGTGGTAATCGCTTGGAATGAGAAATTGCGAGTTTCACCCAAAATGACGTAATCGGGGTCAGCGTCAGAAAGAACGTAACCAGCCTCGTGCAATGCAGTCGTCAAGCCAGGCTCGCCAATAACAAAGGCTGAGCCTTGAGGGATTTGACGCGACACAAATTCTGCAGTGGCCAGAGCTGACGTCCAAATATTCTTCTCAGGAACATCGATACCTGAGCGCTTCAGGCGGGCAGAGAGATCGCGAGGAGTGTAGATCGGGTTGTTTGTAAGCACCAAGAATTCGCGGTTGTTACGCTTCAAAGCTTCAATAAATTCAGCGGCACCTGGCAAGGCAGTGTCTTCATGAACGAGAACACCATCCATATCGGTAAGCCATGTTTTCACAGGACGCTTCGTCATGATTATCCTTTCTTCAGCACTCTCGTTAGCTTGATTGTAGCCGAGGCACTAGCTTGAATGCGTGGCTTTCACTGTGAGAAGTGTTCACTGAGGAAACTATTTACCTTAAGAACTGTTTACTATGGGAACTGTTCCCCGGCGAGACGGTATATACTGTATAAAAAGATTGCTTCACCGCGGAAGGAATCTTTCAGGAGTGGGAATATGCCAAAGCTGACAAAAGAAAATTGGAAAGGCGCAATCTGGGTAGGAACAGCGTTCTTTGTTGAGAATTTATTCTTTGAATGCCTCTTCACCATTACGAAGGGATTCTCAAGCGTGAGATTCTGGGGCACCGCAATTCAGATGGTATTTTGCATCTTCTTAATCACCCTGGGAGTTCTCAAGTATAAAGATGCGCCACGTTGGATCACTGTGACCTTAACGATTGCTATACCTTTAGCTTTTCTGCTCCTCTGCTTCCTCATTAGTTTTTACTTCCATAAAGCTGCTTAACCAGATGTCAGAAGAAACAATAATCCCCTTTGAGCAACTTTGCTCAAGATGTTGTCCCTGGCTCGCGTCGTATTTTCTCCACCAGTTACACCGATGATGGCCGTACTGGTGGCATTGGTTCTGTTGCCTTTACCTCGCCTACTGGAGACCTTTCTACAATTTTGTACAACCCGACTGGGCAAGCTCAGCAGGCTGCTCTCACCGTTTCCGGAATAGGTAACTCTTGGCAAAAGGTCAGCGTTCCAGCTTTCGGTACGGTGAGCATTCACAAGGCACACCATGAGATTAACAGGAGCCAAGTTCCCCTCGACGATGAATTTGAGATCCACCCGATGGATCATCCTGCTGACGACCATAACGAAACAGTGATGTAAGTGATGTAAACAGCAGATGAAACAGCGCTCCTGTGAGAAGCCCCACGGGAGCGCTGTTTGTGCTTCAGCAGCCTTTTAGCTATGCCAGCGAGCTCATATATTCCACACACTCTTGCACAAGCATGTCAACGCTGTGCTGTGACGAGAGATGGATGCCAGGCTCATCACTGGTGAGCCTTTCCAATGTTGCCAACTGTGAGCGCAGCAAGCTCACAGGCATGAAGTGATCACGTTGCTGCATCCGTTGCTTCAACGTTTCTTCGTCGAGATCCAGCTCGATAAAATGCACATTGCCAGCAGCCTCCAACACGTCACGATACTTCTTTTTCAGCGCAGAACACGTGATCAAGCACGAGGTGTGAGCAGCTAGGCGGTCAGACATCCACTTTTCCAAGGCTTCAAGCCATGGCTTTCTATCCTCATCAGTCAGCGGATGGCCTGCACTCATTTTGGCAATATTGGTTGCAGGGTGAAAATCATCAGCTTCAGCGTAAGGCCAGTCAAGGCGGGCTTGTAAAGCTTGAGCGAGTGTCGTCTTCCCTGTTCCAGCAACTCCCATAATCACCAGTGCAACGGGATGAGAAATCTGTTTGCTGCTCACGCTGCTCGACGAGACTGTGCTGAGTTTTTCCTTCATACACACGGTTTCTCACCACTCGTGAACAGTGCCATCAAGAAGGCGATCCACCGGCAGTGGAGCTGGCTGGTAAGGGAACTTGGCTGCAAGCTTTTCGTCAAATTCCACGCCAATGCCAGGCTTATTACCCGGGTGAAGCATGCCATCGGTGAAGGTGTAAGAAGTGTGGAACACTTCCAAGGTTTCATCAGAATGGCGCATGTACTCTTGAATACCAAAGTTCGGAATGGCCAAGCCCAAATGCAAGTTAGCAGCCATGCCCACAGGAGACACGTCAGTAGGACCATGGAAGCCAGACTTGATGTCATAGAAGGAGGCATAATCCATGAGCTTCTTCATATGCGTAATGCCACCTGTATGTGTAACAGCAGATCGCACGTAATCGAGAAGCTGCTCCTTGATCAAAGTCAGGTAATCAGTTGCCGAGTTGATAATCTCGCCAATGGCGATTGGCGTTGTGGTGTGCTCGCGCACAACGCGCAGCATTTCTTGGTTTTCTTCGGCAGGAGTGCAATCTTCCATCCAGAACAAGTCATATGGCTCAATCATCTTGCCAAAACGCGCAGCCTGAATAGGGCTCAAACGGTGGTGACAATCATGCAAGAGCGCGATGCCATTGCCGTACTTGTTGCGCACCGCCTCGAACACACCTGGAAGCGTGTTCATATACGTGCGCGCATCCCAGACTTCCTCCACAGGAACTTCCGTGCGGCGGGCTGGCTCGTAATCGTAGCGCATGCCTTTCTCGCCGTTGCCCGTCTGAGCGTTGGCCGAACCAGCAACACCGTAGGTCGACGGAATGCCAGGCAGAGCCGACTGGACGCGAACAGCCTTGAAGCCCTTATCCAAGTAAGAATCGATGGAGTCAAAGAGGCTAGGAAGGTCAACACCAGAAGCATGGCCGTAAGTGAGCAACCCGGTTCTGCTCGCGCCTCCCAAGAGGTCGTAGACTGGCACGCCCAGCTTCTTGCCCTTGATATCCCACAAGGCCACGTCGACAGCAGAAATAGCAGCCATAGTTACCGGGCCGCGCTTCCAGTACGCGCCCTTGTACAAGTACTGCCAAATATCTTCGATATTGTCTTCGTTCTTGCCGATCAACATCGGTGCGATCGTCTTCAAATACTCGGCTGCAGCGAGCTCACGACCGTTGAGGGTTGCATCACCCAGGCCGGTAACACCATCTGTAGTGGTAATCTTCAATACGACGAAGTTACGTCCCGGGCTGGTAACGAACACGTCAACTTTTTCAATGGCCATACTGCCCTACTTTCCTTACCTTACGGCACAGGATTATCAGTGCTGATAATCTTGCAAAACTCTTTTTCTCCTACGAAACCTTCAGTTGTGTGCAGCAGACAGCGAAGTGAGAACCTCCAGCTGGTGAGCAACCTCCACGCTGAAAATCTGGGAAGAAGCAAGCTTGGGGTTCAAGAAAGCCAGAACCTCGCCAATAGCCTCTTCTTGCTCTTGCTGCGACTGAGCTTCAACAACAGCCCTCGCCAAGCCAACAGCCTGCTCTTTCTTCGCATCCTGAAGCCTCGGATCATCGGCAAAACGGTGCAGGAAGGTGATCCAAGCAGCGATTGCACGAGCAGGAGCGACGATAGAAACACCATCTTCCAATGCTTTGAGAGCCACAGGAACGATACGAACCTGAAGCTTGACAGAGCCGTTAATCGCAATCTGCATCAAAGCGTATTTAATACGAGGATTACTAAACCTCTCCATCAGCTGATCACGATAATTCTTCGTTTCAATGCTCAAATACGAGCCAGCAAGGTCCCACCACTCGTTGATAAAACGAACCATCAGCGGGTCAGCAACCGCATCATCCACGCATTCATGGCCAAAGAGAGGCGCAACATAAGCGAGAGTGGAATGAGCTCCATTGAGCATCCACAACTTACGATGCTCATAGGCACTCACATCAGGAACAATCAATGCGCCTGCTTTATCCCAACCAGGCCGGCCAGCAGGGAAAGCTCCCGCAATCACCCACTCGCGGAAAGGCTCGGTGCGAACAGGCGAAGCATCATACACGCCTTCCTGCTGAGCAACAATGCGGCGGTCCTCATCAGTAGTGAAAGGCGTAATGCGGTCGACCATTGAGGTTGCCCAGTCGACGTTTTCGTAGCACCACTCCAACAAGCTCGGGTCAACTGCTTCAATCCCCTCTTCAACAACGCGGCGGAAGAGAAGGCCGTTATGCTCCAGATTGTCACAGGGCAATACAGTGATGGGTCCCGCATGAGCCTCGCGACGAGCCAAAAGCCCGGCAACCATGCGAAGGGGAACGCTGCGAATGCCATCAGCTTCAGGGTTTGCCTTCAGCTGAGCGATATCCTCTCGCACTTCAGGGTTGTCCTTGTCGAGTGAGCCTTGAGAATTTTGGCAATAGCCAGCTTCTGTCACTGTGGAGGTGACAATTGCCACCTCAGGGTTGGCAAACAGACGACGCAGAGCAGCAGTGTCTAGGCCAGAATAAAGCTGCGAAATAACGCTGATCGTTTCCAAAGAGTCACCCTGAGGGTCGGAACTGATGAGCGTATACGCACCCTGCTGAGGTTCCAGGGCTTCCAACTGCCTTCTGCTGCGGCCTGTGAAAGCTGCGACACCCCACTGCTGGGCATCAGGAGCATGCTGGGTATACCACAGCTGGTGGGCGCGAGCAAAGTTTCCAATGCCCAGGTGGATAATGCGAACTGGCGCAGGCTGTCCCGCATCTGCAGGACGGCTGAGGCGAGGAAGCGCAGTGATATCAGTAATTTCAGTGTTTTCAGTTATTTCAGTGTTTTCTTGGTGAGCCATAACTTCTCCTTTGCACTATGCTTACTCACGCCTGTGTTTTGAACACTCGACGCGGCTGATCAATTACAGCCATATGCACCAGAGCATGAGCGTCATTCATGCTCACCTGGCCTTGTGCAACCAAAGTGGCAATATAGCCTGCTGTTAATCTTCTATTCATGTCGTGGCGAGACGGGATGGAGCATAAAGCTCTCGTATCGTCAATAAAGCCAGAAAGATTAGCAAACCCTGCATAAGGAACTGTTGCCGCAAAGTAGCGGCCAATCGCCTCCGGGGAATCGAGGAACCACCACGGCGCACCAACAAACATGCTCGGGTAAAAACCAGCCAGAGGTGCCAGCTCGCGAGAGAATACAGTTTCATCGATGGTGAAGGCAACGAAGTGAAAATCTGGGTTGTGGCCATATTGAGTGAGCATGGGCTGAAGCGCCTCACTAAACTCAGCACGAGCAGGAAGATCATCGCCAGCATCGGGGCCAAACTGAGCAAAAACAGGAGCGTCATAATTGCGATAGACGCTACTGAGCAAAAACAGGAGCGTCATAATTGCGATAGACGCTAGGATGGACTGTCATCACCAAACCATCTTCCTGAGCCAACTGAGCTTGGTCCATCAACAGATGCGCTCGCAACTGGTTGGCAACAGTGCTGGCAACAGGTTTTCCTTGCATGGAAGCGTGATACGCCTGCGAAAACAGCTCGCGAACTTTCTCTTCAGGCAAGTGACACATGGCAATGCTCGCATGAGAATGGTCAGAGAGCAGAGCACCAGCTTGCTTGAAATACGCTCGGCGACGTTTCATTGCCTCAAAAAAGCCCTCATATGTGCCCGTTGACGTGCCAGCGACCTGAGCAAGCTGATCTACTAGATGAGCCCAACCAGAAGCTGCAGGTTCTAAGAAAGCGTCAGGGCGGAAAGCAGGAGCAACATGAGCGTGCAGTTCAGGGTCTGCATTGAGAGCCTTTTCATCAGCCAAGTCGTCCGTTGGGGAGGCGGTAGTGGAGATGAGCTCCATGCCAAAGCGCTCAGTCAGGGCCTTCGTCGTGTAGCGAGGGTCACGCAGCTTTTCCATCAGCTGGTCGTAAATGTAATCGGCGTTCGCTTCGTTCATCGGTTTAACAATGTCGAAAACGCGCACCAAGGAATCTTGCAACCAGTAGCCCATAGGAGTTCCTGCGAAGGCAAGCCAATTATGCCCCAAAGCTTGCCAGGCAGCGCGGGCTTGTGAAGCGCTGAGCTCAGAAGGATGCTCCCCCTGAAGCTGGGCGTGCAGGTACGGGCCTTCCTGGCTTTTCTCTTTCTTCACACCTAGGCTTTCCAAAGTTACCCCTTGAGAATGCAGGAATCGGGTGACGTAATGGTCGGGAGTGATGAAAAGCTCAGTAGGCGATGCAAAGTACAGATCGTTTCGATACCACGAAGCAGGAACGTGAGCGTGAGGGGAAATAATCGGCGCGTCTTTCACTTCTTCGTAAAGGTCACGAGCAATCTTTTGTGCAGGTTGCCATGCTGGCAACAAACGATCAGGGTTAAGCGCAGTGTTTTCACTGAGCATGATGGGATCCTCCTCGCCACTTCCTGGCTCGTGTTGTGCTGTTCCCAGCACGTCCAAGCACGTGTCCATGTATGTGTCCATGTGTTGCGTGTGTGGCATGTGTTACATGTGTTGCGGTTCACGGCAGGTTATATGGCATGTGTTGAGGCACTGTTGTGAACTAATTTCACCCTAAGCGTGGTGAACTGAGAGTTCTGAAAGATTGCCATGGTTTGCTGCGACTTCTGCCTTCTCAATTGAGATTTTTGGCACGTTTTGGCAATCTTTAATAAGTGAGGCTACCAAGCCGTTAGCGTGAGAGTAGCGGAAGGAGCACATGGACATGAGCAGAAACAGTGACAACGGTAAAAACACTGAAAATGGTGAAAACACAAGCCATTCCCTCTCTCGCCACAGCTCTCATAAAGTCACCATTCGAGATGTAGCAAAAGTTGCGAATGTTGCACCCTCTACCGTTTCGCGTGCTTTCTCCCGCCCAGGGCGAGTCAGCGCCGAAACCACGAAGCGCATCTTTGACATTGCCAACGAGATTGGCTACCGCACCGACTCCATCACTCCTGTTTCCACATCAGAACATTTCACTGGACTCATTGGCATCGTTGTTGCCGACCTGTCTAACCCCGTGTTCTCTGAGTTGACGCGAGCTGTGCAACACGAATGCTTCTCGCACAATCTCGGCGTTCTCGTGATCGATTCGGAAGAGAACATCGTCGTAGAGAATGATTCCATTCGCATGGCAAATCAGCATATTGATGGCATTATTCTCGGTTCTTCTCGCCTTTCCGACACCAAAATTCGTAAACTAGCCCAGTTCAAGCCTCTTGTTGCCATAAACCGCGAGATTCGCGGTGTGCACTGCATCGTTGCCGACCCCACCCAAGGCTTGGAACAGGCTGTTGATCACCTCGACGAGCTGGGCCACCACAGCATTACCTACCTTTCTGGGCCTGACAATTCCTGGCAAAACGGGATGCGCTACAAGACTCTTTCGCATTTGTGCTCTTTGAAAAACATCACACTGCACAAGGTTTCTGCTCATGCGCCTACTTTCACAGGCGGTTATCGTTGCCGCGAAGAGTTTTTGGCAAACCCGAGCACTGCAGTTGTTGCCTATAACGACACTATGGCCATCGGTTTTATCGCTGCCATGCACGCTTCTGGCATTCAAATTCCGCAGCAAGTTTCTGTTGTAGGCATTGATAACGTCACTTTCAGCTCGCTTGTCACCCCGGCAATTTCAACAATTTCTCTTCCACGCAAGGAAGTAGGAAAGGCTGCAGCTGATGCGGTGATCAGCATTATCAAGGATGCTGACGAGCCGGCGCGCACCCTCAATTTCAAGTCACGCTTTGTTGCACGATCTTCTACTGGTGCTGCCCCGGAACATCGCATCCGCCCTGTTCCGCTCGACTACTGAAGCTTCACTACCGTTCAATTTGTCACGCTGCATACCACTCGCGCGTTAACGTTGCCAACTACTGTAATTTCTGGGGAAACACGCATCCGTAGAGTGGTGAAATCGGCGCGAGCACCTGCAATAATGAGTGGGAACACATTTGCAAAGGAGCATTATGTTTATCCCTCATTGGTACGAAGATCCGCACATCTTACACCGCGGAACCCAGCCAAACCGTGCGTATTACATTCCTGCAAGCACGCCTACTGACACTTTTGTTGATAACCGCCTGCATTCGGACCGTTTCCAGTTGTTGAGCGACGAGGATGCCGCGGTGACAATCTCGAGGGCTGAGAAGCCCGGCAACAAGTGGCAATTCCGTTACTATTCCAGCCTGTGGCAGCTGCAAGAAGAACAGGACGAGATTACCAGCGCCCAGCCATCCCCAAATGGCGAAAATGCAACCTTCCCGACGCCATTCTTCGCTGCCGCTGATTTCACCCCAGGAGCAGACTATCGCTCAGTTGCTGTGCCGTCCGTGTGGCAAAACCTGGGCTGCGAGCCGCATATGTACACCAACGTCGACTACCCCTACCCCTGCGACCCGCCTTTTGTGCCGCAGGATAACCCGTGTGGCGTGTATATTCGAGACTTCACGTACACCCCTGATCCTCAGGCGCCGCGCGCATTCCTCAACTTTGAGGGCGTTGACAGCGCTTTCTACGTCTGGCTCAACGGCACTTTCGTCGGATATTCGCAGGTTTCTCACTCCACTTCCGAGTTTGACGTCACCGAGCAGGTGCATGAGGGCAACAACCGCCTGACTGTTCTCGTGCTCAAGTGGTGCGATGGCTCGTATATGGAGGATCAGGATAAATTCCGCTACTCTGGCATTTTCCGCGACGTGTACCTGCTCAAGCGCCCGCAGCACGCGATTCGCGACTTCTTCATCCACACGAGTTTGAACGCTGATCACTCGATGGCAAGTGTTGATGTTGATTTCGACTTCTTTGATGCTTCAGTGCTTCCTGTCAACGCCACGCTGGTTGACAGCGAAGGCTCAGTTGTTGCCCAGGCGACGAGCTTGCCACTTTCTCAGGTCAGTGAAAACCCTGAGGGCTTTACTCCTCGCTCTCATGCACACCTTGAGATTGTCAATCCTCAGCTGTGGAATGCCGAAAACCCCTACCTCTATACGCTGATTCTGACTACCGACAACGAAGCAATCGAAGAACACGTAGGAATCAGAAGCATCCGCGTTGATAATCAGGTGGTACTGCTCAACGATCAACCGTTCGTTATTCACGGTGTCAACCGCCACGATTCTGATCCAGTGAGTGGGCCAGTGATCTCCACCAGCCAAATTCTCACCGACCTGCGCGTGATGAAGCAGCATAACGTCAACGCGATCCGAACCTCCCACTACCCCAACTCCCCACGCTTCTACGATTTGTACGACCGCCTCGGCTTCTTCGTCTGCGACGAAGCGGATAACGAGAGCCACGGAACCTCTTCGGTGCTCACGAAGGCCGATGAGAACAGTCAAGAAGTGTGGAATACGCGCATCGCCGATAATCCGGAGTGGATCGAAGCGACCGTCGACCGCACCCGCCGCCTGGTAGAGCGCGATAAGAACCATGCGTGCGTGCTGCTATGGTCGATGGGCAACGAATGCGCTTATGGTTGCACTTTTGAGAAGGCTTTGGCTTGGACGAAGGCTTTCGACCCTTCTCGCCTCACCCATTACGAGTCGGCTCGCTATGTGGGCAAGGATGAGGTGTGCGATTATTCGAATCTGGATGTACATTCGCGCATGTATCCGCCGCTCGAAGAGATCGATGAGTACTTCTCTGAGGACGGCCCGCGCGGTGATCATTCCAACGGTGACGATGGCGATAATGGCGTCAAACCGTACATTATGTGCGAGTACAGCCATGCGATGGGTAACGGTCCGGGCGATTTAGAAGAGTATTTCGACAAAATCCAGCGCTATCCAGGCTTCATGGGTGGTTTCGTGTGGGAGTGGTGCGATCATGTGATCGATCGCGGCACTGACCCTCACGGCACCTACCAGTATTCGTACGGTGGCGATATGGGCGAATACCCCAACGCTGGTAACTTCTGCATGGATGGCCTGGTGTACCCGAACCGTCGTGCGCACACCGGCTTGGAGGAGTTCAAGAATGTGTACCGCCCGGCCCGCGTCACTGCTTTTGACACGGCCTCTGGCACGCTTAGCCTGCATAATTACTGCGATTTCACACCATTGCCTGAGATTATCAGTCTGCAAATTCAGTTGATGGTGGATGGAACAGCTGTGAGGAGCATCGAGCTTGCCGCCCCTGCTATTGCGCCGCATGGTGATGGCACCGTGGTGATTCCCGCCGAGTTCTTGCACGCTGCTGTGGGTAGCATGCCCGGTGACGTGTTGCCGCCTGCTTGGAATGCGGTGACAAGCGAGAGTGCTGTGACGGGCGAGAATGCAGCTCGCTTGGGCCAGTACCGCTTGGTTGTGCGCTACCGCGCGCTCCACGCTGCACACTCCGGTATTCTCGCCTTCCACAATGCGGGCGATGAGCTTGGTTTCGACGAAATCGCTCTGCCTGAGCTTTCTGGTACCACTGCCGTTCAGCAGTGGGTGAGGAATCAGGCAGCCGCGGCCGCCGCTAACGTCAACATCGATGGTGATCGCAGTGATAATCTTGCTGGTCAAGCCACGAGCACGATCAACGAGATTGGCGCTCACCTGCAGGTTGCCACCCCAGCGGCTACCTTCACTTTCGACAAGCGCACCGGCCTGGTCGAGCAGATGAGTGTCAATGGCCGTGAGCTGTTTGCCCGACCAATGGCGCTCAACGTGTGGCGCGCCCCGACGGACAACGATTCTCAGGTGGCTCAAGCCTGGCGTCGCGCGCAATATGATCGCGCCTACCTGCGCGCGTACACGAGCGAGGTGCAGCAGCTGAACTCGGGTGCCGTTGAGCTGCGCTTTACCTGCAAGCTGGTCGCCCCGATCGTTCAGCCCATTGCGACGGTCAATCTCACTTGGACGGTGTCTGCATCGGGTGCGCTTCGTGTGGCTACGCACGTCGTCAAAGACCCTGTTTTCCCCGATTTTCCGCGCTTCGGCTTCCAGCTCTTCCTCAAGCCTGAGCTTGCCGAGGTGAGCTATTGCGGTTTGGGGCCGAATGAGAGTTATCGCGATAAGCGACGCAGCTCGTGGCATGGCGTATTCCGCTCGAACGCGATGAGCTTGTTTGAGCCGTACCTCATGCCGCAGGAAAACGGTAGCCATCACGACTGCTCCTGGGCTCAGGTTGGTGACGCGCGCTCGGCTTTGCTGGTCAGTTTTGACGACTCGTCCGAGATTATCAGCGCGGGAGTTCGCCATAAGACTGGCTTCGACTTCCAAGCACTGCCTTACTCTGCGCAGGAGTTGACCGCTGCTCGTCACCTCGATGAGCTGCCTCAGAGTTCGGCAACCGTGGTCCAGCTGGATTATCAACTCAATGGCATCGGTTCGAATTCGTGCGGCCCAGCGTTGCAATCTCACTATCGCTTCAGCGCTACTGAGTTCAACTTTGCTCTCACTCTCCTGCCGCTGGCAGGCTCTGGCGTGAAGTAACAGTAGCGTTCATCGAATACACAGAAGCCCACCGCCTGGTGGGCTTCTTCTGTCTGAGCGGTTCTGCCGAAGCTGTCTCGGCGGCCCTACTGAAGCTATCTCGGCGGCCCTACTGAAGCTGCGATCTCTGCGTTCACCGTCTCTGCGTTCGCTACCTTGGCACTCGCAGTCTTCACGCTCTCAGCCTCCACGTTCTGCGATATCCCCGTTCGCAGCCATCACATTCGCCGACTGACACTGACAGGCTGGCTAACTACTGACTAACTGGAAACTAACTGGCTAACTGACGAACTAGCCGACAGCCGTCCGCGTGATTGCGCGTACAAAACAAAAAACCGCGATCGATTGACCGCGGTAAGTGGTTCCTCCACCTGGACTCGAACCAAGACTAAGGGTTCCAAAGACCCGTGTGCTGCCATTACACCATGGAGGAATAGCCGAAACAAGATTACCCAGAATTAGTCATTTTTTCAAATAACACACGCCGGTAGTCTCGTATTTCTTGGGATTACCAGCGTGCTGAGTTCGCTTGTCAGCTCTCTACTGCCTGAGCTCAGGCGTAGAGGAAGCCTGGATGCTCCTGTGGATAATCTTCGAAGAGCTTGGCCATCGAGCCGTCCATGAACACGGACTTCATTGCTGCTGCGAGCAGTGGAGCAATGGAGAGAACGGTCATGTTGGGCAGGCGCTTCTCTTGTGGAACAGGAACGGTGTCGGTGACGACGATTTCCTTAGCACCACATTCGCGCAAACGCTCGATTGCTGGGTCGGAGAAGATGGCGTGGGTTGCCACGATGGTGACGGACTTTGCACCAGCTTCGTTCAGGCAGCGGGTTGCACCGACGATGGTGCCTGCGGTGTCGATCATATCGTCGACAAGGACGCAGTCGCGGCCTGCTACATCACCGATCACACGGTGGGAAACAGCCTGGTTGGCGTGGTGAATGTCGCGCGTCTTGTGGACGAAGGCGAGTGGGTTACCACCCAACTGTGCTGCCCACTGTTCTGCAACGCGAATTCGACCGGCGTCTGGGGAGACAACAGTGAGGTTATCGGTGGCCATCTTGGAGCGAATGTAGCTGACGAGCAGTGGCATTGCTTGCAAGTGGTCGACTGGGCCGTTGAAGAAGCCTTGGGACTGAGCTGCGTGCAGGTCCACGGACATGATGCGGTCGGCACCTGCTGCAGTGAAAAGATCGAAGATCAGACGAGAAGTAATTGGCTCGCGGCCCAAGTGCTTCTTGTCCTGGCGAGAGTAGCCGAGGAATGGAACAACAGCGGTGACGGAACGTGCGGATGCACGCTTCATGGCGTCGATCATGATGAGCTGTTCCATGATCCACTTGTTGATGGGCTGAGTATGAGACTGCAGGACAAAAGCGTCTGCACCACGTACCGACTGCGTGTAACGGCAATAGATCTCACCGTCTGCAAAGTCGTAAGCCGTAGTCTCAAGGACGTCAATGCCAAGCTGCTTGGCAACATCCTCGGCGAGCTTCGGGTATGCGCGTCCAGTTACCAGCACCAGGTTCTTATCAGGCGTGCCTTCAAGAAGTACACTCACTCTGAGTTCTCCCAACTTTTTCGCGAGATCAACCGTTTCGTATCGAGTTTATCCGTTAAAGCAGACAGTTTGATACTCCGTAGCGTTACCGTGTTTCTAGCTTAAAATGCTGGCTTCGCTGATCGGCGCCTCTCCTGTTTGCTCTGCGTCCGTAGGCCTGCGGTACAAGCCATGCTTGTAGATGTACTCCACCACACCATCGGGAACGAGGTAGCGTACTGGCTCTCCCTCCCCTGCTCTTCTTCTCACATCAGTCGAGGAGATTGCCAGTGCAGGGATTTCGAGTGCATCTACTGTTCCTTGCGGAACGGACAGTTGTGTGAAGTCAGTGGAATAGCCTGGCCTCGTCACAGCGACGAAGTGAGCGAGATTCCACATTTTGTCAGCATCTTTCCAGCGCATGATTTCTGCAATAGCGTCAGCGCCGGTAATGAAGAAGAGCTCTGCGTCTGGGTATTCGCGGCGAATATCGCGCAAAGTGTCAATGGTGTAGGTGATGCCTGGGCGGTCGATATCGACTCGAGAGACGGTGAATCGCGGGTTGGAAGAGGTGGCAATCACTGTCATCAGGTAGCGATCTTCCGGGTCGGTGACGTTCTTATCCAGTTTGAACACTGGACGGCCGGTGGGGACGAAGATCACTTCGTCGAGGTCGTATACCCATGCCACTTCGGATGCGGCAACCAAGTGGCCGTTGTGAATCGGGTCGAAGGTGCCACCCATGATGCCGATTCTCAAATGCTCGTGATGATTTCCTTGCGCTGAGCTTTGAAGCCAGAGTGCATTGGGATGGTCTCGAGTCCCTGCCAGTGGTGTGCTCATACTCTTGTTTGTCTCTCCTGGTGAATGAAGCTCAGTTGTTATCTTGAGCTTTCTCTTCTGCTTGTTTCTTCTTAATGTCTTCGCGAAGCTGCTCGGAAGAACGGGAGGTTACAGCACCGATCTTGCTCATATCCTCGTTCCATTCTTCCTTGATCACTCGGTTAATCTCTGCGAAGGTAGGCAGTTCAAAGTCGGGCTGGTATACCTTGCGCACGCGAGCGACGTGACCGGTGATGGCGATCAACTGGTCGGCCATTTGGTCGGTGTCACTGGCTACTTCCGCGTCCCTGAAGTCGCGCAGGTGGCGTTCCACGGAGTTCATGTTGGATTCGACTACTTCCAGCTGGAATGGCTGTGGTGTAGCGAATTTGGTTGCTCCGTGGTGGTCAGGCCATCCCATGAGCACCGCGTCGGAGTATTCCAAGGCTGCGCGGGAGTGGGCGGTAGGAATGCCGTCTTCGATTTGAACGATGAAGACATAACGAACTTGAGACAAGCGCTGTGAGGCGATCATCATCGCATCGTTGGCGTCCACTGTTGCTTCTGGTGCTGGCTCGAGCGACACCTTTTCATTAGCTTTGTTTGGGCGGTTCTTCTCGTTCATATCTGCCTCCTTCTGCCGTCATTCTACAGCGTGCTCAGGCGTGCGAGCTACGCTCTTCTTTCCAGTTTGCTCGCTTTGAGAAGCTGATCGGCATGCTGCAGGGAAATCTCATCGGCGCTGCCGGAAAGCATGCGCGCGATTTCTTCCAATCGTTGCTGGCCTTCCACGCGGGTGACAGTGGTTTGAGTGAGAGCTTCGGCTGCCTTATCCGTCTGGTTCTGCTGATCCGACTGACCCGGTTTGCTTGCAGTTTCGCGAGTGCCTTGAGCCTGCTGATCAGCCCATTGCGTGTTCTTGCTCACCACGAATTGAGCGTCTGCCCAGCTGGCTACTTGTGCCAAGTGAGTGACGACGATGACCTGAGCGGTTTTCGCCAAGCTGGCAAGCCTCTTGCCCAGTTCCACAGCTGCGCTACCGCCGACACCTGCGTCCACCTCATCGAAGACGAAGGTGAGCTGCGGTTGACGGTTCGGGTCAGCTGGTAGCAGTTCGTCATCTTCTCCTGCGTATTGGCCGGGGTCTGTGCGCTGGGAAGTGGCGAAGGAAAGCTCAAGGGCGAGCATCAAACGGGACAGCTCACCGCCCGAGGCGGATTTCGCCAGTGGTCGCTCTGGAGCCGAGGGGAATGCGGAGAAGAGGAAGGTGATGTCATCCCAACCGGTGGAGTTGAGCTTGCCGCGTTCAGCAGTTTCGCTCACCTGAATATTCAGGTGTGCTCCGCTCATCGCGAGGCTTTCCAGCTCCTGGTTGACTTGGTCACTCAAGCGCTTAGCTGCGCCGCTTCGTGTTTCATGCAAACCGTGAGCGAGCTTTGAGACTCGTTGTGCCAACTTCTCGCATTCGGCGCTCACCTGTGCGATACGTTCCGGAGAAGAATCAATGCTGTCGAGCTCTTCCTGAGCGTTCTTCTTCCAGGTGAGCACGTCATCGATTTCTGGTCCCCACCTGCGGGTGAGACCTGCCAGCTCGTGAATACGCGAGTTGATAAAATCAAGGTCAACGTCACTCCCCTCGCTGGTTTCCAAACCGTTAGCCAAAGTGGAGACGATGTCACTAAGTTGGTCAGACACAGCGCTGAGCTGGTCTACCACCTCGTTCATTCCAGGAATCTCACTGATTTGCTCAATTGCAGACTGTGCTCGTGCCACTTGGTCGACTGCTGAGCAGGAACCCTCATCATTCGCATCCACGCAGGAAGGATCAATGCAGGATAGTGCGGTGACGAAAGCTGAGCGAATACGAGCTGAATTTTCAATGCGCGTGCGCTGAGCTTTCAGCTCTTCATCCTCATGCGGTTGCGGATCAATCTTGTTGATCTGTTCGAGAGAATCGCGAAGGTAGTCTTCTCGTTGGCGAAGCTGAGCTTGGTCACTGGTCAACTGCTTCAGTGTTGCTTGAGCGTCCTGGTAATTCTTCCACACTTCACGGTAAGCGGCGAGCTCTTCACCTGCTTGGGCGTATTGGTCGAGGAATTCGCGCTGATGAGCGCTGCTGACCAAACGCTGTTGGTCTGCCTGGCCGTGAATGGTGATCAGTGAGTTAGCAAGGCTGGTCATCAGTGAGCGGGGCACGCTGTGGCCGTTGACGATAGCGCGAGAGCGACCGCCTTGCTCTTTACCTGCTACTTGGCGGGTGAGGAAAATCTGGTTATCTTCACTTTCCGCACCTGCTTGGGCAGCATCCTCCAGGGCAGGGTGAGAATCATCAACGGTGAAAATACCTTGTGCCCACGCATGGGTTGCACCGGCACTGACGCGCTCAGCATCGGCTTTCATTCCGCGAATCAAACCCAGAGCGGAGAGAAGCATGGATTTTCCTGCGCCAGTTTCACCGGTAATGGCGGTCATTCCCACCGCTGGGTTGATGAGAGCGTGGTGGATAGGGCCAAGGTCTCTAACTTCAAGTTCAGTGAGCATCGTTCACCTCAGAATGTGATGTGGCATTCTGGCCAGCGTCGGCCGCTAATGCCCAGGGGCGAGAGAACTCGGACGGATGGTTTTTCTGTCGCCATCCCGAAACAGGAAGGTCGAACTTCGTGACCAACCTTTGCGCGAAAGGAACTTCGGAGAGGTGAGCGAGGTTGAGAACATCCTTGCACACGCTCACATCAACATATGAGCCGCGAGGCAGAAGCGTGGAACGCCTACCATCGCAGGTAATCCAGCCTTCAGAAATGGAGTTGGGAAGAACTCCAACGCGGAAGGAGGAAGTGTCGCCAATAACGAATGGCCTGTTGAACAGCGCATGCGCTGCTAAAGGTGCCATTTCCAAACAACGCAAGGTTGGCCAAATGAGAGGGCCACCTGCGGAGAAAGCATAGGCAGTAGAGCCGGTTGGTGTGGAAATCACCACACCGTCCGATGCGAAGGAGGACACTTCGGTTTCATCAACTTCAATGCCTAATTCCACCATCTTTCCCCTATCGGATTTTTCGATGGTGACTTCGTTGAGCGCCCAATCATGCAAAGGCTCGTCAACACCAGGAAGGTAGGCTTTGACGTCCGCGAGAATTCGCTTTTCTACCTGGTAGTTGCGGTCGATGACGCGCTGAATTGCTTCGCGAATTTGGAACTCTTCAAACTCGGCGAGGAAGCCGACATGACCCATATTCACGCCAAGGATTGGCACAGGAGTTCCTTTGGCAAGCTCTGCGGTGCCCAAAATAGTTCCGTCGCCGCCCAGCACGAGGACGAGTTCGACGGTAGGGTCCAGCAAGGGCTTCTTCCATTGACCGAAACGCTTGGATTGGAGAGTGTCGATCAGTTCGACGGTAATGCCTGCGGATTCCAGCATGCGCATGACCACGGAAACGACCGCGCTCTTCCCAATATCTGGTCGCGTCACCAGAAGCACTTTGCGCTTGCTCATCGCACCCTCCTTGCACTCTATTCGAAAATTCGTTCGAATGTAGTTTCCATCTTAGAGGAAGGTCTGCCGAGTTAACAACCAATTTTTCAGACTGTGGAAAACTCCCCTCCTCTTTCGACACGCCTGAAAAAACAAGGGTTTAATGAGATTATCAGCGCTGATAATCTCAAGAAATACTGAGCAAGCTTGCGCGTTTTTCAGCTCAACTGCGGTGCGCGCAACCACAACAAGTACTCAGTGTTGCCATGCTCTCCCTTAATCGGCGAGGTTATGCAGCCACAGACCGTGAAACCGTTAGCGCGAGCGCAGTCGCACACCTTATTGCGCGCTTTTTCGCTCATAGCAGGATCGCTCACAATGCCGTTCTTCCCCAGATGATTCTTGCCCACTTCAAACTGCGGCTTGATGAGCAAAACAATCTCCACAGGCACATCCTCACGAGGGGTCAGGCGGGAGGGCTGTGAAGCTTCGGCGTGGGCCTCGCGCAGTGATAATCCTAAAAGTTTTGCGATCACCGGGATAACGTAGGTCAGCGAAATAAACGCAACGTCAGAAACGATGTAAGTAGGCCGAGCAGGAAGGTCGGAAAGCTCAGCTTCACGAATGTTCAGGCCTTCAATATTCACCACGCGCGGGTCAGAGGCGATTGAAGGAGCGAGCTGACCGTGACCAACATCCAAAGCCGCCACTCGAGAAGCGCCATTTTCCAACAAAACTTGGGTAAATCCGCCTGTGGAAGCGCCAACATCGAGGCATTCGCGACCCTGAGGGCTTGCCAAACCCTGAGGCTGGAAGGCCTCAAGAGCGCCGAGAAGCTTGTACGCGCCGCGAGAAACGTAGTGAGGAGCGTCACCCGAAACCGTGATGTCCTCACTGCCGTTGACTTTGGTGCTCGCCTTGGTGATAATCTCGCCATCGACGCGCACAAAACCTTGTTCAATGAGCCTTTGCGCGCGGGTGCGAGAGGTGGCGAGCTCGCGGTTGACGAGCTCAACATCAAGGCGAAGCATAGGAATCCCTTCTTTCAGCGCTGTGCTGCGAGGACGTGAGATGTTTTCACAATTGGGCTTGGGCTGGTAGCTCGGCGCTCATCGCGCGGTCAACATCCTGGCGAAGCTCAGAAAGCAAGCCAGTGAGCGCGTGAATTGCCTCAGCATCACTCATCTGCTCACTCAGAGGCGCGGGCAACTGCGTGTGCTCGTGAGGAAGGTTAGGCTCAGCGCCCGGTTCCAACGAACCCGTCAAACTCGTCAAGTCCGCAGAATTCACTGAACCCGCCAAGCCCACCGAACCGCTCGCACCATTCACATTTTCCATAGTCATTACCCCGCGCATCACAGCGTCATAGCATCACAGCTCAAACTCAGGCAGACTCAGCTGCGAGAGGTCTTCCTGCTCATCAGCCAAATACCAAGCCAACTGGCACACGCATCGCAGCTGATCAACCGAGCGGGCATCAAAGTTCTCAACCCTGATCTCCTGCTGCTCGGCGTCATACACGGCGCACGACTGCGAAGTTCGCGAGTAAAGCAGATGCTCCTGCTCCCCTTCCCCGTGTGCAACAACAGGCGCTTGATGAACCTCGCCCAAACCGCGCAAGTCCTGGGAAATGAAGGTGGGGCGAAGAAGAGGCTCGGCGAAAATGAGCTGCTCGGCGTGCGTCACACCGGTCAGCACGCACAGGGAGTCGTAGCCGCCGCGGTTTGCTGCTTCAATATCAGTGTCGAGGCGGTCTCCCACTGGCAGGCACTGCTCGATAGGAACGAGCGGCGCGTTGCCGGCGTAGATTTCGCGTTCGACGTCGTACATGGCCGATTCCGGCTTACCGGAGATGGCGAGAGGCTTCTGGCCGGTCGCGTTGCCGACTGCTTGGACGAAGGAGCCGATTCCTGGAGTCACGCCTTTTTCGCGCGGCAGCGTCAGGTCGAGGTTGGTTGCGTAGAATTGCGCTCCTTGTTCGACGGCGAAGCACATTTGCGCGAGTTCTTGCCAGGAAATATGTGGGAACCAGCCCATGATTGCCGCTTCTGGCTTCTCGTCAGCATTGTCGACGACCTGGAAGCCCTGGCTGGCGATTTCTGTTTTGAGGTGTTCGCCTCCGACCACCAGTACTTTTGCACCGGGGCTCACGCGGTGGGCGAGCATGCGGGAGGCGACGATCGCCGAGGTGATAATCTGCTCGGGTTTGCATTCCACGCCGAAACTGGCGACTTGGTCGGCGACAGTTTGTGGGAAGCGCGAGGGGTTGTTGGTCGTGTAGGTGACAAGCATACCCTCCTGAGCGGCGGCGGTGAGCGCCTGGGCGGCATTTTCCACTGGCTCAGGCCCGCGGTACACAACGCCATCCAGATCGAAAAGGCCTAGTTTGTACTGTTTTTGCAGGGTTGTGCTGCTCGACTTGAGTTGTACGCTCGTCATTTCCTTGCCTCTCCTCGTCGCTCAAGATTATCAGTCCGCTTCATCAGGTCTGATTCTTCACGGTGCTGAATATGCGATGAGCCAGAGAGTTTCCGCTCTCTGGCTCACCACAGGGTTACGCTGGCGTATTACTCAGCGGATTCAGTGTCGTTGGAATCGTCAGAGTCGGATACCTCCTCCTCAGATTCGTCTTCGTCAGACGCGGCGTCATCCTCATCAGAGTTATCAGCTTCGTCAGACTCGTCGTCGGCGTCGGTGTCGTCACGAGCTTCGCCGCCATCAGCTTCGTCGTCATCATCGTCTTCGGTGTCATCCTCGTCGAAGCGATGCTGCCATGCTTCTTCGCGCTCCTGACGAGCTGCCTCATCTTCTTCTGCGGCAAGCTGGTCGAAGGTGAAGCCCAAGTTCACGAGGTTGGTGTCGTCATCTTCACTGAGGTTTTGAATATCAGTGTCGATGAGGTTTTCCTGTGCTTCGAGGTCTTCCTGGTCTGGCTCGGCGAACTGATCCTCCAAAGCTGCGACTTGGTCGTCGAGAGCTTCCGATTCTTCCACTTGACCAGCGAGGTCGAGGAAGTTCTGCTCTGCTTGTAGTGCGCGCATGCGGTACTCGCCGGGAAGGTTCTTCACACGCTTCAGCGTACGAACGATCTTCAACGCCTGATCAAAGTTGTCCTTGTCGGCGTAAGCGCCAGCGAAAACGAGCATGAGCTCGAACTTTGGCTCACCCTTCAAGTGAGAAGCTTCATCGGAGAGTGCCACTTCGATGGCCTTATCAGGGTTACCCAAACCACGCTCGCAGTCAGCGATGAAGGGCAGATAGTCGAGCTCACCATTCATACGCATTGCGGTGCGCAGTTCGCGCTCTGCCAGAGCGTACTCGCCCTGACGGTAGGCGATGAAACCGAGGGTTTCACGGGCGATATCAACGCGAGATGCCTGCTTGGCAACCCAGCGAGCATGCTCGAGTGCTGCTGCAGGGTCGGTTTGCTCCAAAGTGTAAGCGGCGAGAATGTGCAGACCGATGTTCTCTGCATGCTCCTTGCTCAAACCGCGCAAGCGCTGCTTGTCGTCTGGGGAGAGCATGGACCATTCCATACCGCGTGGCATCTTTGGCTCACCTGGGCGGCGAGCAGTGTATGGGTTCTGCGATGGATAGGAAATAGTGCCATCAGCGTTGCGGCGAGGACCGTTGGAGAAGGAACGGTTATCGTCATCGCGGCGAACGATAGGACGGCCGGTTCCTTGACGGTTGCGGTCACCGTGGAAGCGCTCGTTGAGCTGGTCGGTGCTGAAGCCGGAGCGGTGCTGCGCATTGCGATCACCACGGTCGTCACGACGGTCGAAGTTGCGGCCAGAGCGCTCACCATCACGGTTGAAACGACGATCATCGCGGTCACCAAAGCGACGGCCACCACGCTCACCACGATCATCACGACGGAAGCCACCACGGTCATCACGACGGCCACCGAAGTTGCGACCAGAGCGCTCACCATCACGGTTGAAACGACGATCATCGCGGTCACCAAAGCGACGGCCACCACGATCATCACGACGGAAGCCACCACGATCGTCACGGTTTACGCGGCCTTCACCAGCGAAACGAGAGCGACGCTCATCGTTCTCACGGGCGAAATGACGAGAGGTGTTGCGCTCGCCACCGTAGGCGAATGGGTTATCAGACTTTTCTGCACGGCCGTGGCCAGAGAAGCCACCACCGAAACCGCGGCCGGAACGGCCATTACGCTCGCCAGAACGGTTGAAACGACGGTCGTCATGCTCACCAAAACGACGGCCACCACGGTCATCACGACGGTCGAAGGAACGACCAGAGCGCTCCGAACGGTCAGAATGCTCGAAACGGTCAGAACGGCCACCAAAGCCGCGGCCACCACCGCGATGCTCGTTACGCTCACCAAAACGACGGCCACCAAAGCCGCGGTCGGAACGCTCACCGCCGCGATCACCGCCGCGATCCGAGCGGCCACCAAAGCCGCGGCCACCACTACGATGCTCGTTCGAGCGAGAGGAACGAGAATCAGAATTATGCGAATAGTTATCGCTCACTTGTTAGCCTCCAGAGCTGCAAGGGACTTCTTACCGCGACGCAGCAAAACAAAACGTCCGGCCAAAAAATCAGACTGATTGAGAACCTGGTTTGGGTCCTCAACACGGTTGTTATTCACATACAAGCCACCCTGACGAATGGCCTTCATCGCCTGCGAGATCGATGGGAACAAACCTCCATCAACTGCAGCGCGCATCACTTCTTCGCCCTCTTCAGCCGAGGCCCATGCCTTCGTACCATCAGCATTGTCAACATTCTTCAAGCCTTCGAGAGCAGCTTCGAGAGTCTGCTCATCCAGCTTGGCAAGCTCACCACGGCCGAAAAGCGCCTGGCTGGCTTCAATAGCCTGCTGTGCTGCCTCTTCACCGTGAATGAAGCTCGTGACTTCATAGGCGAGAACTTTCTGTGCTTCACGTGCACCAGGGTCCTGCTGCTGAGCTTGAGCGAGCTGCTCGATACGCTCCTTAGGCAGGAAGGTGAACACCTTGAGAAGCTTGATTGCCTCAGAATCTGGCTGGTTGTACCAGAACTGGTAGAACTTGTATGGGCTCAACATGGAGCCGTCCAGCCACATGGCGTTGCCTTCTGACTTGCCAAACTTCTTACCCTGAGAATCAGTGATAATCGGGCTGGTCATGACGTTGACGTCGACGCCGTGAACGTGGTGGATGAGGTCCAGGCCAGAAACGAGGTTACCCCACTGGTCGTTACCGCCAGTTTGCAGGGTGACATTCTTCGTCTCGTAGAGGTGGAGGAAGTCGTTGCCCTGAAGAACCTGGTAGCTAAACTCGGCGAAGGAAATGCCGTCCTCCGAGTTCAAACGCCTAGCAATAATATCCTTGTTGAGCATGGTTCCCACGCGGAAGTTCTTACCCACATCGCGCAGGAAGTCAATGGCGGAGTACTTGCTCGTCCAGTCGTAATTGGACACGTACTGGGCAGCATTCTCGCCATCAGAACGCAAGAAACGGGAGATCTGATTGCGCAACTTTTCCGTCCACTGAGCAACCGTCTCAGCAGGGTTCAAGGTGCGCTCGCCGGATTGGCGTGGGTCTCCGATCAAACCTGTTGCGCCGCCGACCAGAACAATAGGATGGTGACCAGCTTCCTGCAGGTGACGCATCACGAGCAGGGACACAAGATTACCAATGTGAATGGAAGGAGCGGTAGGGTCGAAACCGCAATAGAAGGTGATCGGGCCTTCGGACAGAGCCTTGCTCAAACGCTCGCGATCAGTAGACTGCGCGATCAAACCGCGCCATTCCAGTTCTTCTAGTACGGAAGAGAACCCTGCTTCCTTGTAATTGGTAACCTTTGCCATTTTCCTTTTGCCCTTCGGCCTCTCGGCGTATGAGTTTACGAGTTCTCATTCTCTCAGTACAGCCCGACAGCACACGCCACTTTTTCAGCTCAGCAAATCCGCAGAAAATAGCCAATTCTTTGCCACAGCGCTCCCCATTTTTGAGATTATCACCGCGTGATAATCTTGCGCGCGCCCCTGCCAAGAGAGCCCGACCTCTCCCCTCGCCCGTTATCAGCTTTTCTGATAACTCGTGTATTTCGTTTTAGGCAAAAGGGTCAGAACCCCGTACACTAGTTCTTCGTTTGTATTCGAGCAGAATTGAACACCATAGTCGTTTTACTAGTTGAGGAAGTATGATCAGACACTTTCGTCGCCAGAAAAAGCTCATTATTTCTGGTATTGCTGCCCTTCTGATCGCAGCACTCGCCTGGCTGAGTTTTGGCCCGCAATCCGGTGACATCGTTTTGATGGATCCCAACCAGGACTCTTCTGCTTCCTCCTCGGCTTCTGGCAAGCACGTCACTGTTGGCGTGGCAGGCCTGAGCTCGGCTACTCAGCAGGTGTGGGCCGCCGTTTCCAAGATTGCCAGAAACCGTTATGGCATTACGGTGAGCATTAAGAACTTCACCGACTACAACCAGCCCAACCAAGCCTTACAAAATGGCGATATTGACCTCAACGCCTACCAGCATTACGCCTTCTTGAACGCTTGGAATAAGGCCAACCACGCTGATCTCGTGGGCATTGGCACGACGGTTATTGCCCCGATCCGCCTCTACTCTCGCCAGTATTCTTCGGTGCAGGATATTCCTCGCGGTTCGACTATCGCCGTTCCCAACGACGCAACGAATGAATCTCGAGCTTTGCTCACCTTGCAGCACGCTGGCCTGATTTCCGTGAAGCTGCCAAAAAATGGTTTGGCTACGGTGGCGTCGATTACTGATAATCCTAAGAAATTGACTATTAAAGAGGTGCCGCCAGACCAAACTCCTCGCGTGCTTGAGTCGGTGGCAGGCTCGGTTATTAACGACGATTTTGCCGCTTCGTCGAACACTCCGTTAAGCTTGGCCATCGCGACGGAGCCTGTGGACGCGAGCTCTCACCAGTGGCTCAATATTATTGCCGCGCGTAAGAAGGACGCCCACAACGACCTGTTCGCCAAAGTGGTGGAATGCTACCAAAGCGACGAGATTGCCACTGTGATTCGCCGCGCCTACGGCGGGAGAACATTGCCAGCATTCGGCGAGTATTTGAAGCGTTTGGAAGATCAGCACGTCGAATAGTTGAGCTAGGAAAGCGGGAGCGAGATGAACAACGAAAGTGATGTGGTCATTGAACTCGACCACGTGCGCGTCAGCTTTGGTGATACGACCGCCGTCCATGACGCCAGTTTGAAGCTGCATAAGGGTGAAATCCTGGGTGTGATTGGCTTTTCCGGTGCTGGAAAGTCAACGCTGGTTCGCACGCTGAATTTGTTGCAAACCCCGAGTGCTGGGCGTGTGCGCGTTCTGGGAAAGACGATTTATGACGACGGCACGGTGATTAAGCCTCGCGAGCTTCGTGCTTTGCGCCGCCGCGTGGGCATGATTTTCCAAGGGTTTAACCTGCTCAACCAGTCGAGCATTGCCGACAATATCGCTTTTGCTTTGCGCCACAGTGAGCTTAGCGAAAGTGACATCGAGCAGCGCGTTCGCCACCTTTTGGAGCTCGTTCACTTGGAAGAGTTTGCGAATGCCTACCCTGCTCAGCTGTCTGGTGGCCAAAAGCAGAGGGTTGCTATTGCGCGCGCTTTGGCAAATAACCCTGAGGTGTTGCTCTCGGATGAGTCCACTTCGGCGCTGGACCCGCAAACGACTATTCAGATTCTTGATTTGCTCAAGGATTTGAACCGTCGTTTGGGTGTGACGGTTGTTCTCATCACTCACGAGATGGATGCGGTGAAGCGCATTTGCGATCGCATTATTGTTATGGAGCACGGTGAGCTGGTGGAGCGGGGCGCTTTGCGCGATGTGGTGTTGCACCCTCGCCAGGCGATGACGCGCGAGTTCGTGGGTGGTTCGAGTGAGACGGAGCGCTCTCTGGCCGCTTACCATTTGGGTGGTTTGAAGCCGAACCAGAGGCTTTTCCAGCTGACGTATGGTGTGGATAATGTCGACCAGTCGGCAACCCTCGAGTTGTACCGTCGTTTTGGCGTTGAGTCGAGTATTCTGTACGGCTCTGTTGATGTGTTGAATGGTGAGTTGATTGGCACTCTGATCATTTTGGTGACGGGTGATGCGCAGCAGCTCAAGCAGGCGACGGATTATTTGGCGTCGATGGATATTGATGCGCAGCAGTTGGACTCGTCGCTGGTCAGTTCTGATGATGAGGGAACTGATAATCCTTCTGAGGAGCGTGTGGCATGAAAGATTTCCTGGAACAGTGGATTCCTAATGTTCTCGCTTTGGGCTGGTATGGCGAAACCGGTTGGGGTACCGCTATTGTTCAGACGTTGTTCATGACCTTCTGGTCGGCTTTCTTTGGCGGTATTGCTGGTCTGTTGGCTGGTATTGGCATGGTGTTGACCGGTAAGGGCGGCATTCATGAGTCGCGCAAGTGGAACATTGTGATTAGCAAGACGGTCGATGTGTTCCGCGCGGTTCCGTTCATTATTTTGCTCGCTTTTGTGGCTCCATTTACGAAGGCTTTGATTGGCACTCAGATTGGTGCGAAAGCTGCTTTGGTACCGCTCTCTTTGGGTGTTTTCCCCTTCTTTGCCCGTCAGGTTCAGGTTGCTTTGGAGACGGTGAATCCGGGCATTGTGGAGGCTGCACAGTCGGTGGGCGCGTCCACGATGGATATTGTCACCACGGTGTACTTGAAGGAAGCGCGAGCTGAGTTGCTTCGTGTGTCGACGGTCACCGTCATTAACCTCATAGGATTAACAGCTATGGCTGGTGCTGTTGGCGCTGGCGGTTTGGGTACGATGGCTATTTCGTATGGCTATGACCGTTTCAACACGGATGTGACGGTGATGGCTACCGTGCTCACTCTTCTGTTGGTTCTTATCGTTCAGTTGGTGGGCGATGTGCTCACTCGCCGTTTGGATAAGACGCGCGTTCGTTAACGGTTGTGCTGCTGTGGGCCTTGTGGTACTTCTCCTCGGTACTGGTGAGGGATTTTCCCTGCTGGCAAAAGAGACTGCTGCTCAGTCCCACCATTTTTACGGGCTATGGCAGCGTCCGCTGCTCGTTTGGCCGCATCAACAGTTTGCGTGTCTTTTTGAACGAGGGTGAGGTTATGGCTGGCGGTGTTAATCTCGCGTCGGTCAGCTTCTTCCTCTTCGATGTTCTTTTGTGTTTCTTCGAGCATTCGCTTTTGGTCTGCTTTCACCACGGGCACTTGTTTGGCCGTTTGCAGAAGTTTGGTTGCAAAGGCGTGTGCTTGGCTGGCTTGGTCGGGGCTCAAAGTGAGTGCTGCAGCGAAGGCGTCGCTTTCAATCACAAGAAATAGCTGGCGGGTATCGATCACCGTGTTTTTCTTTGCGCTCGCACCGATGAGTGCGCCTATGGGGCCGAAGAGTACAGCTCCGGTGGCGATGCGAGTGAGTGTGCTGCGTGATTTCACTGCGATAGCACCTGCCGTGTCCACTTCCGCGTGCACGGAAGTGTCAAGCGGGTATCGGCCTTGTGGAGTGGTGATGTAGAGTTTGTGGACTTCGATTTTTCCTTCTTTGCCAATGATGGAGTCCACGTAGCCGTCGCCCATTTTCTGCGCTTTTTCATGCTGCCATCGGGCTGCTGCCACTCGCCTATCGTGAGCTTTGAGCGCTTTGTTATACATTTTCTCTGCTTCGTGTACGCGGCGTTGATGCTCTCGCACGGCTGCATCATAGGCTTTTTCTTCTGGCGTCTTTGCCCGTTCGCGCTTGATTTCTTGAACCAGGAGCACAATAAACCACGCCAACAAGCCCAATATGACGAGCAGAATGACATACTCCATCGCTACAGCCCCTTTGCCTTGCTTGGTGAACGCAGAACTAATGCAGATAATAAGACATTTGTGTCGTACATTATCCTCATCGCTGTTCCTTCGAATATTTCTCTTTGCGCACTTGAGAGATTAACTGAAGGAGGTCACCCTCAGAGGAAATGCCAGCTTCATCTGCCGCCCCTTCGAGGGCAAGTTGTGTTCTTAAAATGGCTTCTACTTCAGAACTGCTGACACGAATACGCCCATCATCATCACGAATAAAGAGAATATCGTCGCCATTTCTCACTTCTACAGCATCGCGAACAGCTGCAGGCACAGTAATTTGGCCTTTGGCTGTGATCTTTGCCATTCCGATAACCGCACTCATGATAATCCTTACTTGTAATGATTTCCTTACTTAAGATTATCACAACGTTCAGCACCCAACTGAGCTCACAGCTCAAACAGCTAACCCTCACCGGAGAAAAGCAGATGAAAAAGCCGCAGCGAAGCGGATGCTCAGCTGCGGCTGATGAAGCGGACTGATAATCTGGAGAAATTCAGGCCAAAGGCTCGCCACCATGAGCCAAAGACCAACCCTCAGGGTCGTTGGACCAGGCAGTGAGAACCTCACGGTCAGCCTCGTCAACGAAACCTTGAGCAATAGCCTCAGAAATCAGCGTCGAATAGCTTGTTGCAGAGAAGTACGGCAGGCCAGTAGCAGCAAAGTTTTCGCGAGCTTCCGGCAGCTCATAGTTGAAAATCGAGGCGACGCCAAGCACCTTCGCACCCTCGCCCTCAGCAGCCTTGACAGCCTTGAGAACTGAGCCGCCCGTCGAGATCAGGTCATCAATAACCACCGTGCGAGCGCCAGGAGTGATCGTGCCCTCAATCTGGCGGCCCTGACCGTGATCCTTCGGCTTGGAACGCACGTAGATCATCGGCTTGTTCAGCTCTGCTGCCAGCCAGGCAGCGTGAGGAATACCTGCAGTCGCCGTGCCAGCGATGACATCCACCTCACCAAACTGGCGAGTGATGAGAGCTGCCAAAGCCTGAGCAATGTGAGTGCGCACCTGCGGGTAAGAGATAGTCAAACGATTATCAGTGTAAATAGGCGCATGCAGGCCAGATGCCCAGACGAAGGGATCGTTCGGGCGCAAGGTCACAGCGTGGATGGAGAGCAGATCAGCGGCGATCTGGTGGGCCTGCGCACTGGCCTCGGCGGCCTGAGCGTTGGCCTCGACGGCTTGAGCGTTGGCAGTGTTTTCAACGCTTGCGGCGTTCTGAGCGTTTGCAACATTCTCAGCGTTAACGGAGTTTGTGTTCGTCATTTTTCCTTCTTGAGTACGAATGTGTGCGGGCAGGCGGCAACCGGACGACTTGGGGTCGGCGGGCCGGCGAGCAGGACAGCCGGCGGGCTAGCGTTCAGCCGATGAACTCGCGGCGAATGGTCTGGTAAGCGGCAACCGGATCGGCAGACTGCGTGATCGGACGGCCCACCACAATGGCGTTCGAACCCAGCTGATGCGCCTGGAATGGCGTAACGATGCGCTTCTGGTCGTCCTTCTGGTAATGAGCAGGGCGAATGCCTGGAGTCACGCACAAGAAGTCATCACGAGTCACCTCGCGAATGGCCGAAATCTCCTGAGCAGAGCAGACCACACCAGCCAGACCGCACTCATCAGCTAAGTGCGCATAGTTCTGCACCGACTCGATCAGCGACAAATCCACATGCTGCTGCTCGTGCAAAATCTGCTCATCAATGCTGGTCAGCTGAGTGATGGCAAGCAGCTGCGCTGGCTCAACATGAGCCTCCTGCGCACCCTGCTGCAAACCTTCCAAGCCTGCCTTGAGCATTTCAGAGCCGCCAGCCGCATGAATTGTGGTGAAATCAACACCCAAGCGTCCGATAGCAGCCATGGCTCGGCGCACAGTGTTCGGAATGTCGTAAAGCTTTAAATCCAGGAAAATACGGAAGCCGCGAGCTTTCGCCTGCTTCACCATCTCTTGGCCGACGCCGTAATACAGCTCCATGCCGATCTTGAGGATGGGCATGTCATGGTTGGCCTCGCCCGAATCCTTGAGCGTGTCCATGAGAGCGAGAGCTTCTTTTTCGCTAGCAACGTCGATGGCAACAATAGGCTCGTATCTTCTCATCATTCTCCCTTAACATTCTTGAGATTATCAATGCCATACTGATCCATCAGTACTGGAAGCGCACTGATAATCTTGGGCAATGCCAGCGGGTCAGTGAAGGATGCTGAACCCACCTGAACAGCTTGAGCACCAGCGATGAGGTATTCCAGAACATCCTCGGCGCTCGTAATACCCCCGACGCCAAT
>CASERW010000003.1 GCA_949290445.1 Aeriscardovia aeriphila
TTGCGAAGAAAGAGTGTTCATTGCGACGAGTTTCAAAGCCTGACAATCTTGAGCAAAGAGAAGAGAAACAGAGTAAGTGCCGTCAACAGAAGCGTGACGGCGAATATTAGCGAAAACCTCTGTCACCAGCTGAATAGCCTCCTGACGAACCTGAGCACTCAGAGCTTCAGGGATGCCGGCGAGCTCAACATCAACAGTGCCAGCGAACCCGAGAGCATCCAGCTTCGCTGTTTCACGGTTCGCGATGCGCGGCAACGCTTGTTGCAATGACCCGCGAGCATCAGCTACTTCATCAACAGGCTCTGGCTCACCACGAAGCCTATCGATGGCAAAGTGAGCTTTATCAAGAGCGTCCTGAGCTTCATCGTATACATACTGCCAATCAGAAGAAGAAGTGACAGGCTGGGGGTTTCCTAACGACGGCGAAGACTGAGATGAAGGTGAAGACGACGGTGAAGATGGAGGCGAAAGCGAAATCGCTGTATTCTCTTTTCCATTTCCTCCGCTTGCAGTTTGGGATTGTTCTTGCAAAATATGCGAATATGCAATGGTTGCAATAAAAGAAAGATCATTAGTCAACCCATCATGCATTTGGCTCGCCAAACGAACATTACGTTCCAACTGCTCAGCACGCTGCTTCTCCACCTGCAACTGAGCTGCTTGAACGTGAACCTGCATACGCCGCTGAATGTTGCGAATCAGCATTCCTAGCAGCGCAGCTTGAAAAATATATCCCATTAATTGCAGCACTTCATCGCGAATCTGGTAGGTAGGGACGACATTGCGGCTTACCAATACGCCCAGCGAGATGGTGAAAAGTAGTAGGGGGACGCAGAGAGAGATAAAGAGCTCCTTGCCGGAGCAATTCACAATTATCATGACGATGCAAGAAAGAGCAGTCAGAATAAACGCAGCACCATTGAAGGTCGGCATTGAAGCTGCAATGCTCCATACACTCAAAAAGAGCATCGCGAAAGGGTATGTTCTCCACGCAAGCCCAAATGTTAACCCCATGAGCAGGAGAGCAGGAAGAAGATGCTCAACGTTAAAGAATCCAGAACTCATCAAGTAAATGGTGATTTCATAGATGAGAAGAACGATAGCCGCGATAACAATAATGGTGTTTACCATTTTCCAATACGAAGCATCAGAAATTGGCTGTTCACCCTTGTTCTGAATCTGGCGATCGTTACTCTGTTCCGCCTTCTGTTCAGCATGCCGAATACCCACATGTACCAACAGTTGTTCCGCACGCTTCCTCATTTTTGACCTTTCACCCACAGTGCAACCATTTGTACGCGGTTCTTCGCTCCCACTTTCTCACACATCCGTTTGACGTGAGTGGTTATTGTTCCGTTGCTCACACCGAGCTCTTTCTGAATTTCTGGCGTAGAATAGCCTTCCGAACATAATCGGGCAATACGGTTTTCTACTTCTGTAAAAGTTTCTAGCCCTTGGGCTTTCGAATTCTGCGCTAACCGCTCGAATGCTTGGCGCGGAGGGAGAAAACCTGATTCCAGTGTGACGATCTCTGTGGTCTTGTGAGTATTGGCTTCGGAAACGCTCAGTGCAGTGACTATCCGGGAAAGCAAGGCGAGCAAAGTTGCAGGTTGACCTTTAGAAACAAGAGCTTGAGCTCCGGCTTGTGCCACTGAATCGCGATACTGTTCCAAAGGAAAAGAAGTCATAGCGATAATCCACATTGAAGGATCGTGAAGCCGGATTTTCTTCGTCAGATCAATGCCGTCAAGGCCTGGCATAGACATGTCGGTGAGCAGAATTGTAGGATGCCGAGTTGGACTCGCACTCAGAGCAAGCTGCTGGGCACGCAAGGAGTCACTCACGGCCCAGATGAGCTTAACCTGCTGCAAAGCTTGAGAAATAAGGTTTTTTAACGCGACAAGGCTCAGAGGATCGTTATCGATCAATCCCAGTGTGATTTCCTTGCTCATCGCGCCTTCTCTCTTACCAGCTGCTCGTTGACAACATAGGGAAATTCCCTGCTATTTCCTTCTTCAGCTTAGCTTCTCCTGATAGCAACGCTTACTGAATGCACAGAAAAACAGACAGTGATTTTGAAGTAACGCTATAACCAAGCACACTGATAACACTCGCTTTATGTTCAAAAGGAGGTTCATTATGAAAACAAAGCGTAGCCCTGTTCCTTCGCAGTTTTTCAAACACGTTCTTCTTGAATTGCGTATCTTTCTCATTGATGCTCGTTTCGAGACGACTGCTCTTTTTATCAATTTTATTCTTCCCAGCGCTTTGCTGGTTATTGCAATCCTCACTGCTCCGCAACAAAACCTTACTGATACAACAGTTACTCGCGTGATATTCCAATTCACAACGTATATCTGCCTCACAACAGTAATGAATTTAGTGATCAGCTTCCTTGTCGTCTCACGGGAAGACGGCAACCTGCTCGTACACGCCCATATCTTTGGTTCGCCCAAACCATATATTTGGGGACTCATCGTCGGGCAGTCCATTATTTGCGCAGGAGAGGCATTGGCGTTAAGCGTATTGGGCATGCTCCTCACGAAGCATTTTCACTGGACCACTATTATCGCAGTGCTCATCGGGGCCCCTCTTGTTACCACTCTTCTGTCCCTCTTCTTTTTGCCTTTAGTATTGTGGAAAGCAACAGCGAATAATAGTGCTGCAGTCATCACTGTGCTTCTCTTGGTTCTCTTTAACATCCCAGGAAAAGCTTCTCACCCACTGCTAGCTTTCTTGTTACAGTTAAACCCCGTTTATTTCTCGCAAAATGTCCAGTTGTTGTTATTCTCACCCATGAAGATGAGCACAACAGTTCAGCTTATTGCATGTGTTACCGTCCTTCTTCTCGCTGCATTTGCAGGAACTGTCACACTCAAAAAGTTTCCTTTGAGACCATTCCTCAAGCGAGCATAAATTCAGAAAGTAATTCAAGCTATAAGAACCTCCAAGCTCTAGATACTCTAGATACAAACTGCTCCCTGGCAATTGAACAATTCCATATCCGTTCAATTTTGTCAGGGAGCAGTTTTACGCATTCATAGCAAATAATCTCAACTTAGCTGAAAGCAACGGAAACCACTCACTCCAACTGCCTTCTTCAGAAATACTGTGGAAAGCAAGAAGAATACCTGCCGATCCAGAGATATAGTCTGTGCTGCATTTATATCCAAACCAACCTGGGACTAATACCTCAGAATCATTTCTCAACAGATAGCGAGAAATCTCCTTAATAAGCACATTTTCGGCGTTCTTACGAAGAAGACCCAAACTTTCTCCAGCTTGAGCAATGGGAATAAACCCAGCCATTCCAGAGAACAAGCTGCAATTATATGACAATGATGGAAGGCATGAATCGAGAAGTTGCGGTAGGCAGTCAAGAACATCTTTGGTTAATGCTGTTGGATCGTCTTTATACACTTCCAACAGCAATAAAGAAATTCCAGCAGTTCCTGATTCAATATATGAAACTAACCTATCAAACCCTTTCCTTTGATCAATCGCATAATAATCGCCCCTATCCACAATGAGAGAGGCCATAGCTTGTTGAACTATTTCTAAAGTTATTTCTCGTGAAATAGCTCTCAAATGTTCATCATTACCGAATTGCGAATATTTCCAAGTAAATAAGGCTGCTCCTGCCCATCCTGTCAATAAGCCAAAGTCGATTGCAGAATTATTCTGCAAGGAATTATCCTCCGTTGCTTTATTCTGCAGTTCCTTTCTAGCTTCCCATAGTTCGTTAATTCTTCTGACTGCGAGTTCAAGAAGATCTTGATAATCATCAGCAGGTAATGAATCTTGTGCTAATAAAGCTAGCGCAATTCCGGAAATACCTGAAAACAAGGAAATATCCGAAGATTCAAGCCACGCTCTATCGCGACTTAGTTCTTCTGTTAATTCAGAGAGTGCAGCTGCCTTTCCTAACTCATATTGCGCGAGTTTGATCCCAGTAATTCCTGAGAACAGACCATAGTCATTATGATTACCATTTTCTAAACTATGATCACTTTGTTTGCTAATAAAGCTTTGTACTGCTGAATTCAGTTTTTCTCTTTCCGGTACAGAAAGCTTCATTCGATTACTTGTGACATAGCGAGACAGGGCGATTAACACTTCCGCACTCCCTGTTGCAATGTTGTCTTTCCCATATTGATAAGCACTCTGAGAAACATCACCAGGGAAACTCAATGTTTTCTCATCCCAAGCAGAGATAATCCCTCGCGCAATTGCATCACAAGCTGAGCCGAGTGTATCAGTTGAGATTTCAGCAGTCAGAGGAAACAGAGGATAAGGGACTTTCCCCAGGTTAGTGCTTAAAGTATGTAGTTCTGCAGTACCTGTTAACTCTAGTAAGCGATGAAGTACATCTTCACCAAATTTCTCTTCAATCGCTTTGTTCTGCCATACTTCAATCGTGGGAGCTAATTCATGTAAAGGCGCACTCGGATAAAACATCATACGAACGATCTGCCTATATGCATACCAATCTTGCTCTTCAAAAGTACGTGCAGAATAGGAAACATACCCACGAGTAGCAAGAGAAGGAGCAAACTGAGCGCTAAGGGACATCCCTGCTTCACAGTCAATGATTGTAGGAATTCCTTCAGCATTGAGAAGAATATTTTGAGGACTAATATCACACACTGAAATTCCACATTGATGAATGTGCTGAATAGTCTCTTTCAGGATTGCAGCTGCTTTCAGCATCTTCTGCGCATATGCCTCAGCTGCTTCGCTTTTATCCGCAGCTTGAGAGAAAGGATATTCAGCTGCTACAACCTGCTGAAGAGTATTCCCTTCTCCATATTCTTCAACAAGATAAGCGTGCCTCCACTCTACAAAGAATTCTATTGGGTTAACGACGTGTTCGACATGAGCCAGATGCGACAATACCCTATATTCATTCTCGACGCGAGAAAATCCATCTCTACCAGTAGCGTCAATTCCTGCTCCTTTACGCCCCTCCTTCACAATGTAGTCACGCTTCTTGTCGGATGCGCGATACACTCCACCTGCATTCGAAAAGTGAATTGCCTGCTTTATCTCGTAACGAGAAAAAAGAGAATCACTTGATATCTGGACATCCTCGTTACCTGAAACAATTTCGTCAGGTTCTGTTACGAAGTCGGGCAAAACATAATATGGAACGCGAAGGTCTTCAATAGCCTCTCCAGTAGGTGTATAGATAACTGCTTTTTCTTGACCATCTATTACGGCCGTCATCTTCTTTAATCCGCCGTAGCGGAAATACACATTACTTTCTTTCCACGCCTTATCATTAAGAATGTATGGCCCGAGGCTGTACTTATCAGTTATATCCTTCAGCTTGTCCAATAGCCAAATAAACTGCTGTGTCGATGAAGGATAAATGGTAATAAATTTTCCTGAGTAAGCACGATCAGCATACTTAGAATTCTTTGCAATCCATTCATCGACAGATGGAACATATTTGAAGGAAATATCCTGAGCAATAAGAAAATCAGCAACTTCTTGAAGCACAAGCTGTAATTCTGCGGTTGCGGCAGAGATGTGGATCTTCCAACCCTGATTAGGGAATGTCGTCTTCTGAGACAGAACATACGTCCAATGCTCATCAGAAAAAGTTTCCCATCCTTGAGGAAGACCCATGAGATAAAGCTTGTTGTTCTTTACTGTCTGAGCATTGTCACTACGCTCTTCTTGCTGCACATAATAAAAACTATTTCCATTTTTCGCAGCATTCTCATAGCTCATTGCATCTGAATAAATGATTGCCATAATCGTCTCCTGCTCATCACCCATGAGAAATAGTGAGAGGAATATTCTTCGCCACCTTGGGTTTTCCTTTGTTTAACCTGCAGAAAAGATTCACTCTTGCCCGACCAGATTGCGGAAAATGTCTGACGACTGATGAGAATTCTCATTCTTGAGGAATGAGGAAGCTTTCCCCGCGCGAATACGAGGTGTAGAAAGCCCTGCTTGCTCAGCCATACTCTCCTGCTCAGCCAAACCTGTACCACGCATACCTTCGTCGCTCAGAATAATGAGCCAAGGGTCACCAAAGAGGAAAATCTGTTCCATACTGTGAAGAGTGACGACAACTGTCCTCTTCATCTTTTCCTGCAGCCGCTGTTGCTGAACATCACTTCCTGCTCGAGGTAAAAGTGAAGTGATGGAATCAGCAATGAGCGAAGCATTATCAGGATCAACTCCCGAAAGCGGCTCGTCGAACAGGTACAGTTCTCTGTTCAACATGCATGCGCTCCATACGCTGACAATCTGGGCTTGCCCTCCCGAGAGCATACCCATCCGAGTTTTACGATGAGGGTTAAGAATACCGATAAGCTTGTTCAGCGCGTGAGAAGAATTTCCTACAGCTTCAGGCCCAGAAATGCGATCAACCTGACGAATGATGTCAATTTGCTCACTCACAGTCAGTGATTCAAATAAGCCATGGTTCTGGGTGATATATGCCGTATTGGGTCGAACTGATTGCGTATCGTTTCCGTTCTCATCAATCTCGCCAGCAAGCGTATCCAGAAGAGTTGTTTTTCCAATTCCATTTCGACCAATAACGAGATTCACACAGTCATGAGCGAAGGGAATTTGCGAAACTTGGAATACCGGACGTACCATTTTTCCTCCTGATGTTGGTGTTGGTTTGTTGGCTAAATCTGTTATTTCGTTAAGCAACAGGTGGTTTGCCACATCTATCTCGGAATATTTCTTCCGAAAGTTTCCCTTGTTTATCGCTAAATTTTGCGCTGACAATACCTGTCAGCACGATGTTTCCATGATTGTCAAGATTGATGAAACGAGCAGAGGGAAAATGCTGCATCTCATTAAGGTTGTTGACACTCACCACTGCAATGCTCTTTTCCTTCCTTTGCTCAGCACATATGTCGGCCAGAAGGTCGGCACAGTCTTTCCTTTCAGCGATAGAAGAAAAAGACGGACCAAAGAAATACACCGACCGGTTGAGATGAGCGATTCCCCACATCATGACCACGTTCCTCACCAAACCCGACACATGGTCAATGCGCACCTTTCGATAAGGATGAAGTTCTTCTTCCATTGCCTTCAGCAATACTGGAAATCTTGAGCTCTGTTCGTGAGGAAGAGGAGGATCAACCTGTGCCATCAATTTCATGTGTTGCTTCACAGTAAGCTCCTGGTACGGCACTGCAAGCACAAGAGCACTTGGCCCATCGCCTGCCTGCTGAAGTTGGTGATACCAGCGATTCAGAAAAAGTGTTCTGTTCTCTTCATCGTTACCAATGAGGAATATGACAGGATCAGTCTCACCGTGATGATTATTTCTGGGACGATTATCCTTTGCACCCCACTGGCAAAACTCACCCTCTCCGACAGGGGAAGAAGGAGAAAAAGTGCGACTCCATCTTCTCACTATTGCTCCTGAGATGATGAGCATCGCAAGCATGAGAATGACCGCAATCACCTTTTCTTCAGTTGAGGCGAGAACCGAGATAAATTGCCCGATGACAATGCTTTGCACAGTGAAACAGGCATGCAAAGGGTCTACTGTCAAAATAAGATTAATAACAGTGTTGTCAGCAAAAGGTGGAATAACAAATACTATTACTCCGTATAGAACTCCTGTTATCTTATCGAGCTTCTTCACAGAAACTCTCGTCAACAGAAGAGGAATAAAGAACGCTGAGAAAAACAAGACTCCCAGCGGCTCTAATACCACAAAAAAGAGAATACAAATATTCAGCGACGACGGGAAAATCGCTATCAAAAAGAGCGAAATAACAATGATTTCGCCTGTTGCTTTGATACTTGCCGCGCTGAGCAATCCCCACCATAGCGGTGCGAAACCACTCAATAAACTCTCTAAAGTTAAGAGCTCACCCGTTTCAGCCTTACTGACAAGCGGTAAAAACACACAATAGAGCGCTTCTCCCATAGCAATGTAACTTGCAACACTCATCAAAAACGGAAATATCGCTCCGTTTGATGCTTGAGGATTATTCAACTGAAAAGGGAGAGTAGCTAGCGTAAGGAAGAGCGGAAACCCAATTCCAACGACATTGGACATTCCATTCCTCACATCTGCGAGCAACGAAAAGCGCATGCACAGAATGAAATGATGAAGCGAGTGTGCCTGCCTTACGCTAGCTGTCATTGTGAAATCCCTTCAACGAAACAGAGGAATGCAGTCGAGAAACTTATCTACATACAAAACTGCCGAAACTGTTAGGAAGAATGAATAGGGTGCTAGAAGCGCTACTCCCACTATCGCTTCCAGGCATCTCCCATTCTCTATGAATAATCCCACCCGATGTTCGCATTTTTTGAAGATCTAAAATGTTCTTCATAGTTTTCCTTTCTAGTTCCTTAATGGTTCCTTTCTCAGGAAAAGGCTACGTTGCCTTCTCTTGCTCAAGAAATCAGTGTCTGTTTTCTCTCAATACTCTTCAAAAGGAATGTTGCAATAACCCTGTATTCGCCGTACAATTGTGTTACTCACAATGTCGTGAGCCTGATTGAAGGAGATGATACCGATGCGTATCTTCACAAAGCTATGGCGTCATTGCTCCAATGGATATTGCTAACTCGAATAACGTCACGTTGATAGAACATATCAAGTAGCATGAAGCGTCTTACCTCTGTGATTATGGTTTTTCTGGCAGTGTTATCACTGCCTGGGTGCTCTCATAAAACGACAACACTGCCAGAAAATACCTTTTATTCTCTTGTGCAATCCGATATACTCACCGCCCGTGCACAAACCTATGCCTTCTCTGAAAACGGGAAACAGCTCGCTTCTGCAAACATCAAACTGCAAGATGGCGAATACTACGCACTTGATGAATCCAGAAATTACTACATTGCCGGAGCTCGAGCGAACGATAACCTTCTCACCATCCAGGGTAAACAAAGCAGCTTTCATCTCCTTGATAACCCACATTATTCGGGCTCAACAGCAATATGCTTTGAAAATGGGATTACTTATTCTTCAATGAATGGGAATATGGATGAGAAAGAAGGGTACTTATCGCTTGTAGTAGCACGAGATACCTCGACAAAGAAAACCCTATACAAAACAGTCGTACCTCTTTTCGCTCATGATATGGATGTCATTGGCGATGATCTTTATTTAGTGGGTGATAACCAAGGGCCAAATCACAATTCCGCTGTCATAACGATTGTGAACAAGCAAAATGGAACGATCATTTCAACGCAGACTTATCAACAGTTCTCTAGCTTCAGTTCACTCGTCACACTCGGCAATGCACTCTTCCTCCTGGGCCAATCTACGCTATCTTCTGCAAAGGAAATCTTCACTCTCCAAGATGGTGACATTTCCGAGCTTCCCCACCGCCAGAAGGGTGATGTTATTGACGGAGGGGATATTCTCAACATCTATCCTTGTGAAGGTAAGTTACTTGTATTGAAAGCTAACGAGCTCTTACTCATGGACAAAACCGGAACCGTACTCTCCCGGTATGAGGATGAGAAAATGAGCGAAGGCTCGCATGATATCCAAATCGTTGATGGAACCATTTACGACATTAAAACTCCTTTCCCAGAATTTGATTATGACACCACAACGATCACCCAATTTGATTCTCAAACACTGAGAAAACACGGCCATGTGACGTTACACGTGAAACGCCTTCCCAACCAGATCGTTATCGTGAAGCCAGCGCTAGAAGAGAAAAAACGACAGCCGCATATGCGCGAAAATAGCTCCTCTCCCCCTCATCTTCTCCGCAAGCCAGTAGAATGGCAACTTCTTTATGAGTAGAATGACAAGAGTTAGTGGGCGAAAGGATGAACATGCTAGCTGAAGCATTGAAGCACTTGATTAGCAATATTGTTGATTTCCCTGATGACGTGTCTGTTCGTGACATTGACACTTCTCGCGGCGAAATGCTGCGCGTGCGCGTCAACCCGGAGGATATTGGTCGCGTGATTGGCCGTGGTGGCCGCACTGCCACCGCATTGCGCACGGTTGTTGACGCTATTGCTGGTGAGCATGTGCGCGTTGACATCATGGATAACCGTCGCTCCCGCCGTTGATACGGTAAGTTGCGCCCCACTCCCGATAGTCAACCCTCAGTACTCAACTCTTAGTACTCACAACAAAGGTGCATATGCCTCACAGCAATAACACTACTGATAATCTTCAGAACCTCGTTCGCGTGTGCGTAATAGGCCGAGCCCAAGGCTTGCACGGTGAAGTCAATGTTCTCTCTTACACCGACTCTCCTGACGAGCGTTTTGCCCGCGGCTCTGAGCTTATCGACGACAAGGGCCACGTGTACCGCGTCCGCGCAGCCCGCCAATTCAAGCGCCGCTGGATCCTCAAATTCGCAGGAGTGAGCGACCGTACCGCAGCAGAAGCGCTGAACGGCATCACCCTCTACGCCGAGCAAAGCTACGACAACGAGAACGAAGAAGATGACGTGGATGAGGGAATCTACTATGAGGACCTCATCGGCATGCGCGCCCAACTGGAAGATGGCACTGACCTCGGCGAAGTGACAGACGTTCAGGAGGCTCCAGCACAGTTGCTGCTCGTTCTCACTGAACCGCACGGCCACGAGTCTCTGGTGCCTTATGTTGAGGCGATTGTTCCCGATGTTGACTTAGAAAACCGCGTGCTCACCCTCGACCCTCCTGCAGGCTTGTTGCAAGAACACTGACCGACTGTGGCGTAAAACCCTGCCGGCTCGTCGTCGCCCACACATTCGAGATCATTATGCTGCTTGATATTGTTTCCGTTTTCCCCGACTACTTCCAGATTCTCAACCTCTCGCTTCTGGGCAAGGCTCAGCAGGATGGTTTGGTTGAGGTGCACGCCCACAATTTGCGCGATTGGACTCATGACGTTCACCATTCTGTCGATGACACTCCTGTCGGCGGCGGGGCTGGAATGGTGATGAAACCTGAAATTTGGGCTTCCTGTTTGGATGAGCTTTTGGGTATGCCTGCGCTCAGTTTAGATGCTTCTGCTCAGGCTATGGCGAACGCTACTGCTGACCTCGCGTCGTCTTTTTCTTCTGGCTACGCTCCAGATTATCAGTCCGCTTCTTCGCCCGCGGATGATGACAAGCCAGTGTTAATCTTCCCGGACCCTTCGGCTCCTCTGTTTACGCAGGAAGCCGCCCAGGAGCTTTCCCACCACCAGCATCTTGTGTTTGGGTGCGGCCGTTACGAGGGTATTGATGCTCGTGTGGGGCAATATTATGCAGCTCAGGGAGTGGATGTTCGAGAGTATTCTCTGGGTGATTATGTTCTCAATGGTGGTGAGGTTGCCGTCTGCGTGATGATTGAGGCTATCACGCGCTTGATTCCTGGGTTTATGGGTAACCCTGATTCGATTGTGGATGAGTCGTATACGGGTGAGCCGCTGCTGGAGCATCGTCAGTTTACTCGTCCGACGACATGGCGAGGCTTATCCGTTCCTCCTGTTCTTACTTCGGGTGACCATGCGAAGGTTGATCGTTTTCGTCGTGATGAAAAGTTAGTGCGGACGAATGCTGTGCGCCCGGACCTTATCGAGAAGTTAGATACTCATTCTTTGGATAAAGCTGACCGTAAGCTTCTCATGAGCTTGGGGTGGGATGTGAGTGGAGATCACCCTCGGCGAGTGCGCAAGTAGGCGAGCTCTCAGCTCAAATTCTTTAGCTGAAGGCGTGGCAATTTACCTACTCCCCCTGCGAACCTTAGAATGAAGGCGTAGGTTTGTGCCTCGTAGAAGGGAGAGAGAATGGTCACACTCACTGAAGAAATGAAGGCCATGATCAAGGACAATCTTGGCTATGTTGCAACTGTTGATGAGAACGGAAACCCAGATGTCGGCCCCAAGATGTCGTTGACGGTTCTCGATGATTCTCACATTATGTACTATGAGCGCACTGCTCGTCAGACTTTGGAAAACCTGCGCGCTAATGGCAAGCTCGTCATTGCCGTTGCTAACTTGGCAACGAAGAAGGGCTTCCGTTTCAAGGGCGATGTTGTTTTGCACAAGGACGATGACATTTATGCAGATGCCATCAAGTTCGCTGATGAGCATGGTCTCAAGCATCCAGAGGTTGTTCCAGTGATGGAAGTCCGCCGCGTTGAGCTTCTCGACGCTGGTCCAAAGGCTGGCACCTTGCTCGTGGAAGGCTGAGATTATCAGAATGCGATGAGGTGACAGTACTACTTTCCAGCGTTGCTTCACTCGCACGTATCCCGGTTTTCACGCTGGGGGGGGAGCTCCTATGAGGAGCTTCCCCCTTCTTTCTGTGCGAGTGCGCGATGATGCGCAATGAAAATCTGGAGAAATTCGAGGCGAAACTGAGGCTGCTCAGTACAGAGCAAGCCAGACAACGGTCGCAACGAGCAGAAGGAACGCAACCGTCGAGCTAACCTTTTTCACCTGCGAAAAGTCACCTGTTTGCCACGCCTTCTTGAGCCAGAAATAGAGGAAAGTTACCACGCAAGCGATCACCTCTGGCAAGACGACGATGATGAGTTTCGTAAAGCCCACACTGAAAATGGGAAGATAATTCGCGATGACAAAACCCACCAGCATGGGGATAACCCACAGCGCCTCAGTCAACCAAGAGCGAATCCTGCTTTTCTGGCCACTCTGGAGTTTTACCGGCGAGCCCAAGTGGATACCGGAGAGGATGAGAAATGGCATCAAAACTACATAGCACGCAATAGACAAGTAGTTCATAGTGATTCCTTACAAATAGAAGATCCTTCTGCAAATGCGGACTGAGGGAGGACGAGTGCACTCGTCACAATAAGGGCGCAAGCGGTCAACATGCTGAAAACATGATTGCGATTGCCGCCCGAGCGGGCGCTAGACATCGAAGGTGCCTTATACGGCGTGCCGAGCATGGATCTATTGTCCCTCTATCCCAGAGGTCTTTGCGAACAAGAAACAAAAAAGCCGCGGGTAACACCCGCGGCAATGCAAACAAAGATGCTTCTGCGTACTGATAATCTTGAGCAACAGAAGCCGGAGCTTATAGCAAGCTCACTTGAGAACCTTGAAACGATCCTCCAAAGCGACGCTATCCTGCTTCTCGCCAGCAGGAGCCTTCACCTCGCCGAACACCATCTGGGAGACGAGCTGGCGGCCAGCTGGAATGTCAAAGGCTGCAGCAACCTTCTCATCAATGAGTGGGTTGTAGTGCTGCAGGTTCACGCCCAAGCCAGCTTCTTCCAAAGCTGCCCACACGGCAATCTGGAGCATGCCGATGCCCTCGTCAGCCCACTGCGGGAAGTGATCTGCGTAGAGTGGGAAGTTCTTCTGCTGATCAGCAACGGTTGCAACATCAGAGAAGAAGAGAACGGTGCCGTGGCCTGCGGCGAAGCTGTCGAGCTTAGCGCCGGTCTTTGCCTTGGCTTCCTCATCGGGGAGCATGGCGAAGAGAGTTTCGCGAACGATTTGCCACAGCTGCTGGTGCTTTTCGCCGAAGAGAACGACGGCGCTCTGAGTCTGTGCGTTGAATGCGGATGGGATTGCTTCGACGGCGTCCTTGACGAGCTGTGCAATCTCATCGTCGGAGACGGGGCTGCCAGAACCCAGTGCGTAAATAGAGCGACGATTCTTCAAAGCCTTGATTACTGCGGATTCCATAGTTCTCCTTCAATCACGTTTCTGGCGTTTTCGCGCCCCTCGGCCAGCTTATTTCCTCACTGCGTGAGGTGGGGCTGTCTGTTTCTGTTGGTCAGCTTAGTGGAGCTAGCTGAACAAAATCTGTATTTTCGCCTAACTCAGAAACTGAAAGTTTTCGGGAATAAATCTGAATAGAAAGAATCTGCAATTACAGGCTTTCCGTTCTCACGATGTAGTAGATCGTCGTTTCCCCATACTTCTTGCTCTGTTCGATACTCCAGCCTTGAGGAGGTGTGGGGATTGCTGTGCGAGAAGAACGCTCTGCCACGATCTCGCATACGCGAGAAAGTTTCCCGCTCTTGTCCAGGTCGGCCATGAGTTGGTTAAACGCTTCGTCAGAGAAGGCATAAGGCGGGTCGAGGAACACGAGATCCCACTGGTCAGAAGGCTCAGCTGGTGCCTCTAGGCGAGTCACAAACTTTTCCGCGCTCACACGTTCAACATTCACCTGCATGCGCGAAGAATCCCACGCCTTGAGCTTGCGAATACGGCGAACAGCATCACTGAGCAATGCATAAGCCTGAGGCGCGTTATCCACGAGAACCACCGAATGAGCGCCGCGCGAGAGCGCCTCAAAACCTAAAGCTCCCGTTCCAGCGAAAAGGTCGAGCACAGCCACGCCATCCAACATGTTCTCAGAAGCGAGGTGCGAGAAAATCCCCTCTTTGGCCCGATCCGTCGTCGGCCTCGTCCCCGCATGAGGAGCTTTCACCTCAAAACCTTTGAAAATGCCAGAAATTAGGCGCATGCTCATCCTCCTTCAACCTTCTTTAGATTACCAGTACAGCCAATCCACATCGGCTGTTCGCTTGCCTCAGTCTGGGGTGGAGCAACCGGCTATTACTGACCCCGACTATGAAAGCGACTCCAGCTGGAGCGAGCAAGCCTTGCAACACGCCGTGTGGGGTGGGATACTAAAGTTTTCTGATAACAAACCTGCATTTCGTGAAATGTGAAGATGAGCTTTTCCGCCATTCATCCATTACGAATATATTTCTTCCACTTTTTTCTTCTCACCACTATGCACAGCGTCGTGTTTGCCGTATAGTTTTCCTCACTCCACTTGGAGCACACTTCTTTTGAGAAAGGCACCTTCGATGTCTAGCGCCCGCTCGGGCAGCAAATACACTGTCATTCTTATTGTCACAGTCACTGTTGCCCTCATTCTGATGGTAGGAAGTTCACGTCTTAACTCTTTCACTACCTGGCTTTACGTGGCACTCTCTCCACTCTTCGTTGCTGCAGGAGTCTACTTTGGTAATCCTCAACAACTGACTTCTCGCGCTTTCTACAGCAAGCTCAACAAACCAGTGCGCTTGCTCATCCCTATGCTTGCTGGCGCGATTCTGCTCTCCATGGGATTGTTGATGAGGTATTTTCCTCTTCACCTCACCATCTCTCCAATGAACACTTTCATGCTTGTCTGGCCGCTTTACCTCTGGCCTTTCTTCATCTCGCTCAGCAAGAAGCTCGATGACAAATATAAGAAGACCACCGCTTAACTCTTGGTCAGGTACTTTTCGTTCGCCCGCAAGAAGTCCAACACTGCGCCCATGAGCTGCGGGTAGGCTGCCAGGTTCGAATCTGCTTGGAGAAGGTCACGCGCCTGCTCACGAGCAGATTCGATCATCGCCGCATCCTTCACCACGCGCAACAGCTTGAAGGAACTCTTACCACCGCTCTGCGCATCACCCAGAACATCACCGACACCGCGCAATTCAATGTCCGCTTGGGCGATCTGAGCGCCATCATGCGAACTTTGAATCACCTTCAACCGCTGCTCGGCCAAACTGCCTGGTTCAGCGGTGGAGATGAGGAAGCACCAGCCTTGTGTGCCACCGCGGCCTACGCGGCCACGCAGCTGGTGTAACTGGGTGAGGCCAAAGTGGTTGGCATCGAAAATGACGATGCAGCTCGCCTGCTTCACATCCACACCCACTTCGATCACGGTTGTGGCTACCAGCACCGGTGTAGCACCGCTTTCAAAATCAGCCATCACCTGGTTCTTGGTTTCTTCGTCGTCGCGACCAGTCAACGTGGCGAGTGTGATACCAGCAAATTGCGGCAGCGCAGAAAGCCTCTCTTGGATTTCCGTCACCGAATGTAGAGGGTGCTGCGCATCCATACCCGCATCTTCCTCGTCTTCCGTGAAGTATTCCACTCCGGACGCCAGTTCGCGGTGTGCGGCATTATTCGTGCTATCGATGGCCGGGCAGATAATATACGCGCGTTCACCCTGCTCGATTCTGGAGCGCACATGCTGGAACACTTGTGCCATCAGTGGCCCGTTTGCTTCCGGGATGATATGCGTGCGAATAGGTTTACGTCCTGATGGCAGGCCTTTGAGCTCACTCAATTCGAGATCACCAAACCACGTCATTGCAGCGGTTCTCGGGATTGGTGTGGCTGTCATCACCAGCAGGTGTGGGGTGCGCTCTGCCTTAGAAAGCAGCGTATCGCGCTGTTCTACGCCGAAGCGGTGCTGCTCGTCGATGATGGCTAAAGCCATGCGAGGGGCTTGGAAGTGCGTTGAAAAAGCCGCATGGGTGGCAATCACGAGGCAGGGTTCGCCGCTGGCGACGAGCGCGAGATTTTCTCGCTTTTCCTTCTGTTTCAGCGCTCCCGTCAGCAGCACGACTGGTGGCAAGTCCGCCCCCTCGAGCTGGGCGATTCGCTGGCGAATATTCTCATAATGCTGCTCGGCAAGCACTTGAGTGGGCGCAACGAGCACTGCCTGGTATCCTGCATCAACCGCTTGGAGCATCGACAGCAGCGCGACCAAGGTTTTGCCAGAACCCACTTCGCCCTGCAGGAGGCGCTGCATGGGGTGAGTGAGAGCCATGTCAGTGCTAATCTCGCGAAGTACCTGCTCTTGGCCTGGGGTGAGCGCGAAGGGCAAGCTCGCGCGCAAACGTGCCACCAGGCTGGGTTTTCCTTGCGCGGTGAGGCCGGTGGCAAGGGAAGGCTCGGGGCAAGGGAAGGCTTCTTTTTCCTCGGTTTGGCGGCGTTGGTGTAAAAGGCTGGTTTGCGAGACGAAAGCCTCTTCGAAACGCATGGTGCGCAGGCCTTCATAAAATTCTTGCGTCGTTTGCGGGTTGTGAATGGCGACGAGGGCTTGGAAGCGGCTCATCAGCTGGTTTTTCTCGCGAATTTCTTGTGGCAGGACGCTGGGTACGCTCTGGCTCTCGAATTTCTCCAGATTATCAGTGCTTACCATCGCCTGCTCGCTCGCCGCATTCAGCTCGCTCGCAGTACTCGCCAATTGCGCTGGACGCGCAGGCGCGAGCTCACCCTCGCTCACGCTCGTGGACGCAGGAGTGGTTTCCCCCATCAGCCCATCTTGGAGGGCGAGTGCGGTGAGAAGCCCCACAATCTGCTCGTGGATACGGTCGGTCGAATAGCGAGCGGAAGCGTGATACACCGGGCGTGGACGCGTTGCTCTGTCAATAGCAGCCTGAGCGGTGGGAGCATCGTGGCCAATCACCTGAATATCGGGATGGGTGAACTGCAGAACATTGTTGTATACGCTCGCGGAACCGTTGAACACGATCTCCGTGTTCGCACTCAAGCGCGAGAGCATCCAGGAAGAATAACCCTGGTTGCGAGAGAAGAACACGAGTTCTGCAGTGGCTGTGTCATCTTTGACCACAGCGATGACGCGGGTTCCTCGCCGTGCTGCAAAGGGAACGGCGCGGCTGGAGAGCACGCGCGCATGCACAGCAACTGCCTGGCCGCTGGCCGCATCACGCAAAGAGGCGAGAGGCAGAGGGTCGGTGACGCGGAAGGGGTAGTAGGTGAGCGCGTCAGCAACGGTTCGCAAGCCAAAATGCTTGAGCATCGTCGCTTTACGCTTGTTACCCAGAGCAGTTTCCAAGGGCATTTCCCACGAAAGGCGCATTCTCCCCTCCCCCATTCACGTGGCCAGCTGACGGTCACTCGCTGGCCCGCCTGTGATTCACACCACATCGACCGCCTCGACCAACCAGTCGGCCACTTGCAACGACGTCAACCTGTCCATTAGCCCGTCAGCCGCGGCAACTTCACATCAGCCGGCACATATAGAAAAACCCGAGGGCTTCCCCTCGGGTTAAACGTTCACTGAGAACTTCAGCGAGCAGCGCGCTGAACCTTACCAGCCTTCAGGCATTTGGTGCACACGCGCAGCTTCAGGGAAGCACCCTCGCCAGCGTCCACGCGCACAACCTGCAGGTTTGGCATGAAGCGACGCTTGGTGCGACGATGCGAATGAGAAACGTTGTAACCGGTCTGCGGGCCCTTACCGCAGACAGCGCAAAGAGCAGACATATTGCCCCTACCTTCCACAAGCCGAGCGGGCGTTAGCCAAACACTCGGAAAACTCAAGCCAGAATGCCCTCAAGGTACAATGACCCCTCACAGGCACAACGGAACAAGACTAGCGCACACGCCGGACTCATTCAACTGTTCATGAACTTGCGCTCACAGCGAGGAGTTGATCAGCTGAGTAATCGCATCCGTGTAGCTCAAACCCATATGTTCCCACGCCATCGGCCACATGGAAATAGCAGTGAAACCAGGCATCGTGTTCACCTCGTTCACCATCACCGTGCCGTCTGGCTCGACGAAGCAATCCACACGCATCAAACCGCGGCCGTTCAAAGCCGTGAATGCGCGAGAAGCAACATCACGCACCTTTTGCAAAGTCTCCTGAGGAAGGTCGGCAGGAACTTGAGCGTGAGAAGTGGAAGAAGACTGATACTTCTGCTCGAAATCGTAGAAAGTATCGGACTGGTTCACCACCTCGCCTGGCCATGCCGTTTGAGGCTCAACCGTCTGGTCCAGCGACAGCACAGCGCACTCAATTTCGCGAGCGGTGATGCACTTCTCAATGATAATCTCATGGTCGTAGCCTGCTGCCAGCCACAAGGCAGGAAGGAGCTCCTCAAGATTATCAACGCGAGAAACTCCAATAGACGAGCCACCATCACCCGGCTTCACAAAGAGCGGGAAAGCCAAGCCTTCCTTCTCCACGCGCGCGAGGATCTGCTCCTTATTCGCTTCAAAGTGGCTTGCAGCGTCGAGCGTACGAGCGTCCAAGGCAAAGCCAGGAGCTACCGGGATGCCAGCAGCCTTCAAAATCACCTTGGTGAAGCGCTTATCAATGCCAGCAGCGGAAGCAAAAATGCCGCAACCCACATAGGGGACGCCCAAAGTTTCCAGCATGCCTTGAATAGCGCCATCTTCGCCACCCAAACCGTGCAAAACCGGGAAAACGGCGTCAACATGGCCCAAAGGCTGCAAGTTCTGCTCAGAAACCGGCTTACCCACCGTCCCTGGTTCACCAACGAAGAAACCATCACCATGAGCAGTGAAATCGATCACCACCGGGCGAGAGTTCTCATCGGCGGTGAGCTCGGGCAGAGAGTCGAGAGAGTAAGAAGTAGGGTCCGTGTTGGAAATAATCCACTCGCCCTGCTTGGTAATGCCAATGGCCACCGGCTCAAAGAGGGTACGATCGATAGCCTTGAGGGCAGAGCCCGCAGAAACGCAGGAAATAGAGTGCTCCGACGAGCGGCCACCATAGAGTACGACAACGCGCTTCATGCTCACCTCACTCGCCTTGTGCGTTCATGAGAGCGGCGAACATCTGCTGGAAGGAGTAGCCGTCCTTCAACACATGGTTCATGGCCTCAGCCAAAGGCATGCGCACACCCAAACGGCCAGCAAGCTCGAGCACGGCGGCGGTGGTAGCAACACCTTCAGCAACGCCATCAGAAGCAGCAGTGGCCTCTTCAATGCTCATACCCTTGCCCAGGTTGAAGCCGAAAGTGTAGTTTCGCGACAGTGGCGACGAGCAGGTAGCCACGAGGTCGCCGAAGCCTGCCAAGCCTTGGAAAGTCTCAGCCTGAGCGCCAGCAGCTTCGCCCAAACGGGTAAGCTCGTGCAAGCCCATCATCATAATCACGCCAGCGGTGTTCTCGCCATTGCCAGCACCATGGCTCATTCCCACGGCCAAAGCGGTGACGTTCTTGAGCGAGCCGGCCATCTCCACGCCGACCACGTCGTTGGAGGTTACTGGGTAGAAATAGTCAGTGCGGCAGGCATTAGCCACAGCCTGAGCCGCTTCCTCATTCTCGGAAGCCACAACAGCGCCGGTTGGCTGACGTAGAGCTACCTGCTTGGAAAGGTTCGGGCCAGAAACAGCGACGAAACGCGATGCAGGAAGGTCAAGAGCTTCACGAACAACTTCGTCCATGCGCTTGCCCGTGTTCTTCTCCACGCCCTTCATCAGAGAGACGACGATGGCGGAAGCAGGAATGAGGTCCTTGAATTCCTTGAGAGCCACACGAGCGAACTGCGCTGCGATGGCGACAACGATGATCTCGGCGTTCTTCACAGCTTCAGCGCGGTCGCCGGTTGCCGTCATATTGGCTGGCAAAGTGCCAGCTGCGGGAAGACGATAGGAATTTTGATGGTTTTCACGGATGTCAGCGACGATCTCAGGCTCGATAGCCCACATCGTCACGTCATTACCAGCGTCAGCCACCACACGGCCGAAGCCAGTTCCCCATGCACCTGCACCTAGAACAGTAACGTTAGTCATGCCTCCCATGGTAATGGGCAGGGCTAACGAATAGGCGCGTGCTCGCGCAGGCCGGCTGCAGCCGCGCGAAAGCTGCAGCAGGCCGGCGCAAGTCAAACAAGTGGCAGTTCAGTCCTCTCCGGCGACGTCACCTTCGCCGAGGTCTTTACTGCGTGGCACGAGCGGCTCGTCAAACTGGTTGGTTTCATCGAGGCGCTCGGTGTCCATCTCATATTCCGCGCTCAAAGCTGGGCGAGGAACACGGCTCATCGTGCGGTAATCCCACATGCCTTCCTGAGGTGGGTTCTCCCCACGAATTTCAGCCATGATGAGCTCCATCGCACGCCTGATTCGCTCGGTGAGCTCAGCAACAGCCTCCTTGCTCGGCTCACCCTTCCACGACGCTGCATCGACGAGCAAGTCAGAGTAGTCCAAAGCCTTACCAATGCCGAGCATGATGTTCTTGCGCGGCCACGGCCAGAAGTTGTTGATGGATGCGCCACCCCACGTCACCGCAGGGAAAATCGGCACAGGGTAACCCAAACGCTGGGATGCTTCCAAAGCGATGTAAGCAATTCCGGGCTTGAGGGACATCGGCCACTTCTTCGGGTCGCGGCTCACCGTACCCTCAGGGAAAATGGTGAGAGGCCTTCCCGAAGTGAGAATCTTGATAGATTGCTCTTCAATTTCCTTGGCCTTACCGCCCCTGCGCTCCACAGGCTGCATGCCCACGCATCGCAGAGCTGAGCCGACCCACGGCCATTTGGCCAGCTCAGCTTTCGCCATAAAGCGCGGGCGACGGCCCAAGTGGAACAACGTCATCATCGGCACAAACACGTCCATCTGCGTGACGTGCGTGGCAGCGGTAATAAACACGCCATTTTGTGGAATATGCTCTACACCGAAGGCGTAGCAGTGAGAACGCATGCGCGTCACAGCAGCAACTCCCGCGAGCAACCTTTCGGTTCGCTTGGGGTTTTGGGCCTCGATTTCCTTGGTGTTTGGCTGGTGCAGACGCCCGTACAAATAGTGCGTCGGGTCCACCAGAGCATGGCGACGCGACAGACGGCGCACTTGCTCGTCACTCAACGCTGGAACAGACCTACCCGGTGAAGGCTTGCCTGGAGATACCACTGTTGGCCTTTCTCACTCATTCCTGTAACACACTGAGATTATCAGCGTGGCACTATCAGCAACGCCCGCTCACTCGATCGTGGCGCCCAATGCGCGCAGCTTACCGCGGAAGTTCTCATAACCGCGGTCGATCAGCGAAATTCCGTGAACGGTGCTCATGCCATCAGCGGCGAGAGCGGCGATCAGATGGCTGAAACCACCACGGATATCAGGAACATCAATGTCAGCACCGTGCAACGGAGTAGGACCCATGATGACGGCCGAATGCACGAAGTTACTCTGACGGAAGCGGCACGGCAGAGAACCCAAGCACTCTTTGTACAGCTGGATTTTTGCGCCCATGCGAATCAGTGAATCAGTGAAGCCGAAACGGTTCTCGTACACGGTTTCGTGAACAATCGACAGGCCGTTGGCTTGCGTCAAAGCGCAGACTAATGGCTGCTGCCAATCTGTCATAAAACCAGGGTGAACGTCGGTTTCGATGGCCACCGGGTTGAGCTCACCACCCGGGTACCAGAAGCGGATACCGTCGTCGCGAACCTCAAACTTGCCACCAATCTTGCGGAAAACGTTGAGGTAGGTGATCATCGTCTCCTGCTCAGCACCCTTGACGAAAATGTCGCCGCGAGTAGCCAAAGCTGCCGAAGCCCAGGAAGCGGTTTCGATGCGGTCGGTGAGAGCGCGATGCGAGTAAGGCTCCAAGTGGTCCACGCCCTCAATACGGATAGTGCGATCCACGTCGACGGAAATGATGGCGCCCATCTTCTGCAGCACAGCAACCAAAGCCATGATTTCTGGCTCCACAGCAGCATTTGTCAACTCCGTCTTGCCCTGAGCGAGGACGGCAGCGAGCAAAGTCTGCTCGGTAGCGCCCACCGACGGGTACGGCAGGTGGATCTGTGCGCCGTGCAGGCCGTGAGGAGCGGTGATATGCGTGCCGCCCTTGTACGTGTTATCTACCACTGCGCCGAGCTTTTGCAAGGTTGCCAGGTGGAAGTCGATCGGGCGGTTGCCGATCATGTCACCACCAAGGCTCGGCAGGAATGCTTCGCCCAAACGGTGCAGCAGTGGGCCGGAGAAGAGGATCGGGATGCGAGAAGAACCGGAGAGGGTGTGCACGTCGGCGACATCAGCGCGGGAAACGTCGGAGGCATCGATCGTTACGACGCCTTCTTCAGGCTGATAATCTACCGTAATGCCGTGCAGGCGCAGGAGATCGGAGACGACGCGAACATCGCGGATTGCGGGGACATTGCGCAAAACGGATGTGCCTGGTGCCAGCAGAGCAGCCACCATTGCCTTGCTCACGAAATTCTTGGCGCCGCGAACCTCAATGGTGCCTTTCAGCGGTTTGCCGCCCCACACCTTGAGAATATCAGTATCGTTTTCATCGAACTGCATAGCCGTATTTTCGGCCATAGTGAGCCCCTTCCTCAAGCCGATTCCCCTTGAATTGGTACTCGGATTGGTACTCGGTTAAGGTTGCGTCTAAGCTTTAGTCGTTTCTGGCACGCGCGCAGAAACTATCCCTTCTCACCTTACCGTGAACTTCAGCATCGTGCACATAGGAACGACGAATTAGCACACAGCGTGAGAAGAGCAGTGTGCGAACGCGAGCGGAGGCGGCAGCGGCGCACCTCTCAGCTGCTATTTCTTACCGCGCAAGCGCGCACCGACAGCGGTGAGCGCACCGGCGAGCAAAGCCAGCCCGGCAGCCACGCCAGCAGCCTTCTTCGCCACTTTGCCCGACTTGCGCAAAGCATCCTTCGTCTGCGCCACATTCACGGGGACATGGCTGTTGACGAAGGTGTACACCGAGCGTGAACCCGGAGTTTCGCCCACAATATCAGCGAAGTAGAGCAGCTGCGTACGGGGTGCTTCCGGGTGGCGAATATCGAACTCTACGAGCCGGATCGCGCGCTCAGCAGCAGGCGGACCGTACGAGCCGAACCCCGAGGTTGGTGTCGCGCACATTTTCACTGAGCTCTTCGGCAAACGGCCCACGAAAGCATTGCGATGGTCGTGGCCGGTGAAAATCGCTCCCACATGCGTGGCACGCAGAATGTCATATTCGCCGCAATCTTCATCCGGGCAGGAAATTCCCTCCCCGAGCTTCGAGCCTTCCTCAACCAGCTCCGGGTTGAGAACATAGCAATTCTGCCCATGTGTGCGGTAGCCCTGAATGGCACCGTCATGTGTCGGCTCGACGCGCAGCAGCAGATCGTAATACTGCGGTAGCGGGAAGTGTTGGAAGAGCGCAGCCGGGATGGTAGGAGCAGCCGAGGTGTCCGCACTGATAATCTGGGGCAATTGGCGAAGCCATTCAAGCGCACGCTCACTGGGCGTACCATAGCCACCCTCTCGCGCGTAATCGCCAGAATTGAGCACCACCAGGTTGAGCGCCGGGGCATCATCCTTATTTTCCTGAGCTTGCTGAGCCTCCGCCTGGGACGGGATTGCGCCATGGTACACCGCGCGTGCCACACGAACTGAGAGGTCCTCGGCCGTATTGTTCGGCAAATCCCACACAGGCAGGGCAAAAGTCCCTGGCTCCACACCGTACGCAACCTGACGGCTCATCCCGCTGGCCGGCACATACTGGCCTGAGATTGCCACGCTGCGCTTCTCCCCCGCTTCTGGGTTCAGGCATCCAGGGAATTGCCGGTAGATGGCGTCCAGCTCAGCAGTCGAGAGACCGCACTGAAAATCATGGTTGCCGTAGGTAATGGCAAAAGGAATGTGACGCTCGATCAGAGGCTTCAAAAACTGTTCAGCCTGTTCACGCACGAGCTTGCGCGTGTGTTCGAGAGGGTCAACCGGCAAGCGTGAGGCGCCGGCAGCTTCCGGCTGGTTGCCAGCCATCACCTTTTTCAGCGTGTCTGCCGCACCGCCAGCTACCTGGACTGTTGCCGAATAGGCGCCGTTCCAGCCGCTTGCCCACCTGCGGTTGCGGAAGGTGGGGGCGAAAGCTTTGTCGTAGCCTTTGATCTGGTTGCCGGTAAAGATGACGAGGTCAGGGCGGGCTTCATCGCACGCCTTTTGCAGCAGGTGGATCATATCCGCGGAAACTTTGACGCCTTCTTGAATGTCGGCGACCTGCAGCACGCGGAACTTACCAGATCGGTGAAATTGGAGGCGTCCCAGGCGCATCGAAACGCTTGTTGCGTTGGGAAGGTGGCCTGCGGACGACATTGTTGGCGAATTCATACACACCTGCTTTCTGCCTTATCTGTTACGAGCATAAGGCAGAAAGCTGAAGGCGAGCAGAATTTTTTGAGATTATCAGCGGTACATTTCCTGATCTTCGACAGCAGTGTGCAGCATTTCGTTGTAGTCGTTGATGGCGTATTTCGGTGCTGCCACGCGCTGGTTGACGAGGTTGCAGAACTCTTCGGCCTTGCGAGCCTGGGATGGGCTGGTACCTGCTTCAACTTCCCACAACACGTCGTTGTCGATGTCGGCGGAAACGGTGATGATGCCGGTTTCGGTGTCATATTCGGCGCTCAAGTAGGTCAGGTCAGCCACGTCGTAGTCGGCGACGGCAGTGTTGTTGCCTTCGGCCGCGGCCACGCGAGGGTTGAGGTCGACGAAGCGAGGTGCGTTCTGCTTAGGAACGACGCGCTCGCCGCGCTTGTTTTCGCCAGCTGCCACGTAACGGATTTGGGAGTTTTCGAGGACGAGCTGTGCGCCATCTTCTCCGGTGAAGGTGGAAAGGGACTTAGCAGTGTAGATGCTGCGTGTTTGTTCAACATAAGTCATACTTCTAGCCTAGTTCGGGCTTTCTACAGAATGGGGTTATGTCTGAGAGACCGGGTTGAAGGCCAAGAGACTGGGCGAGAGCTGAGAGACCGGGCGAGAAGCTGAGAAGCTGCACGGTAGCTGAAAACAAAAAAGCCCGGGAGCTGAACTCTCGGGTTTCCTTCGCTGGGGTGCCTGGACTCGAACCAAGAATGGATGAACCAGAATCACCTGTGTTGCCAATTACACCACACCCCAATGGAATGTTCCAGCGCTTTACTGTAGCACCTTCATGCAAAGGAAACGCCGAAGCATTGGTACCCCCAAGCGGATTTGAACCGCTGTTTGCGCCGTGAGAGGGCGATGTCCTGGGCCGCTAGACGATGGGGGCATATTCACTTTTTCACCTCGCTGGCGAGGCAACAAAGAAAGACTATACCGATAGTCCAGCAGGAGCGCAAGCGATTTCTCTTTCGGCGTGTCGAAAGAGACCGTTCTGCGCTGCGCGATTCACTAGACGCAGCGCAGAGCGGCACAGCCTGATAATCTCAAGAAATACGAGGGAAAGTGGCCTCAGCCCTTCAACTCACCGAGGTGCTCGCGCAAGGAGCGCAGGCGAGCAACAGTGAGGTCCTTACCCAAAATTTCCATCGACTCAAACAGAGGCGGGGAAACGCGACGGCCAGAAACAGCAACGCGAACCGGGCCATAAGCCTTACGCGGCTTGTAACCAGCCTTCTCAATGAGCTCAGCATCCAAAAGGTCATGCAAGCTCTGAGCCTTCCACTGGCCTTCCTCAACGCCTTCCAGCGCGTCAGCAGCCTTGGCCAACACATCGTCGGACTCATCCTTGAGCTGCTTGATGGCGTCTGGTTCTGGAGCAATATAAGGCTCTTCGCTCAACAAAGAGCCAACCATGCCAGAAACTTCACCCAGCAAGCGCACACGAGGCTGAACGAGCTCCACCGAGTCGCTCAACACCTGCTGCTCGCGAGGGGTGAGCTTGTCCCACGAGTCTGCAGAAACCACGTGGTCGCGGAAGAGGTAAGGAACGGAACGGTTCAGGAAATCCTGAGGCTCGAGCTGGCGGATGTGCTCAGCGTTGAGGGCGATGGCCTTGTTCAAATCGAAGTGAGCAGGGTTGGCCTTGACGTTGCGAATGTCGAAGTTATCAGCGAGTTCTTGCATGCTGAACACGTCGTTATCTGGGGAAATCGACCAGCCGAGCAGTGCCAAGTAGTTGAGCAGGCCTTCCTTGATGAAGCCCTGGTCGCGCAGCAGGAAGAGGTTGGACTCTGGGTCGCGCTTGGAGAGCTTCTTGTTGCCTTCGCCCATCACGTATGGCATGTGGCCAAAGAGCGGGGTCTGCTTGGCGATGCCGAGCTTCTTCAAGTAATCGTAGAGAACAACCTGGCGTGGGGTGGAGCTCAACAGGTCCTCACCGCGCAGAACGACGTTGATGTTCATCATGGCGTCGTCGACAGGGTTGGTCAGCGTGTAGAGCGCGTCGCCGTTAGGACGCACGATCACGTAGTCAGGAGTGGAGCCAGCCTTGAAGGTGATCGGGCCACGAACGAGGTCGGTGAAGGTGATGTCCTCATCAGGCATGCGCAGGCGGATGGCTGGCTTGCGGCCTTCTGCCAGGTACTTTTCGCGCTGCTCTGGCGTGGTGTTGCGGTCGTAACCGTCGTAGCCGAAGCTTGCCGGACGGCCGTTGGCAACATTGCGCGCGGCAGTCTCTTCTGGAGTGGAGAAGGATTCGTAAGCGTAGCCTGCGTCGAGGAGTTTCTGGGCGACATCCTTGTAGATGTCGGTGCGCTGAGACTGGAAGTAGGGGCCGTCTGGGCCGCCGACTTCAACACCCTCATCCCAGTCGATGCCCAGCCAGCGCAGAGCTTCGATGATCTGGTTCAAGCTCTCTTCGGTATCACGCTGATTATCAGTGTCCTCAATGCGGAACACGAGAGTGCCGTGCGTGTGGCGAGCCTCAGCCCAGTTGAACAGGGCCGTACGGACCATGCCGACGTGTGGAATGCCCGTTGGAGATGGGCAGAAGCGCACGCGCACGTCCTTTGGCAACGTAATGTTTTCAGTGTTTTCACTCATAATTCCATTGTGCCTAGGTATAGGGACGCCCTTGCGCGCGAGCTGGCGGCTTTACTCGTATACTGGATTGCGCATTATTAATTTGTCAGGACGCACGCGGGCTCATCACCTTCCCGCCTCTGCCACCTGGCACCAGCGCACAAGCGCAGGAAAAGGTGAAATATGATGAATAACTTCAAGCGCGTTCACGGCGTTCGCACCACTCGTAACATCAACGGCGTTCACATTGCTCGTCGAGCTCTCAGCATTCTGGCTTCTGCCGCACTCCTGACTTCTCTGGCCGCCTGTGGTAATCAAAAGTCGTCAAGCTCGAGCGCCACCACCTCGTCGAACCAAACGAGCGCAACGAATAAAACCGATGACAAGAATCTCACCCCCATGAGCTTTATGCTCGATTGGACGCCCAATACCAACCATGTCGGTGTTTATGTTGCCCAGAAGCTCGGCTATTACAAACAAGCCGGCCTGAAACTCACCATTCTTCCTACCGCCCAGACTGGCGCGGAAACTGCCGTCGAATCAGGCGTTGCCAATGTTGGCTTCACTACCCTGTCGAATGTGGCTGCAGTGAACGCATCCGGCTCGCATCTGCACTTTGTTTATGATCTGACGCAAAAGCAGGTGGCCCGCTGGTGCTCGCTCAAGGCCCGCAAGGACATCACTTCTCCGAAGGATTTCTCGGGGAAGACTTTCGTCACTTTTGGCTCTGCTGAACAAACTGCTGTGCTCAAGCAGATGATCCGTCACGACGGCGGTAAGCCTGATTTCAAGACGGTGACGGTGGGCACTTCTACTTTCCAGACCTTGACCTCGGGCAAGGGCGATTTCGGTGGCTTCTATGAAACCTGGGAAGGCGTGCAGTCCCGCTTGGACGGCCCAGCTCTCAACTGCTTCATCGCTGGTGATTACGGTGTTCCTGGCAACCCTGACCAGCTGGGCTTCGCTGTGTCGAGCACGTGGGAGAAGGCTCATAGCAAGCAGGTGAAGGCTTTCGTTCAGGCCACTGCTCGCGGCTACCAGTATGCGCTGAAGAACCCTGACAAGGCCGCTTCGATTCTTTTGGAGGCAACTCGCTCCTCGGCCCTCGACCCAAAGCTCACGAAGGCTTCGATGAAGGATATTGTTGCGGGCAAGTATTGGGGTGACGCTTCTGGCAAGACGGATGTGACCGCTGCTCAGCAGTACATCAACTTCTTGGCTGACAACAATGTTTACCGCGACATCGCTCAGGACGCCAAGGTGAAGGATGTGGACGCTGCTGCTCACCCTCAGGCTTCAACTCTGGCAACGAACGACTATGTTTCGTAAAACACACTCTGGCTCGGTGCGCGCTGGCGAGGGTGGCCGCTCTGCCGTCGAAGAAACCCGCTCTGCCGGTCGCCCTACTGGTCACTCTACTGGGCACTCTCGCTCCCGTCGGCTTGCAGACACCCTGATTGCCACTGCTACCACGCTGCTCCTGCTCGTGTTGTGGCAGGTTGCCGTGGACGTCACGCACGTCTCTTCGCGCGTGATCACCGGCCCACTCCAGGTTGCGCAAACTCTGGTGGAAGAGTGGGATATTCTCTGGCCTGCAGCGAGCCTCACGGCGGTGGAAGGCTTTCTCGGCTTTTTCATCGCCGTGCCCTTGGGCATCGCTTTTGGCGTGTGCCTCTACGCTTCTCACGCTTTGCGCGCTGGCCTGTACCCGCTGCTCACTTTTTTGCAAACCCTGCCTTTGATTACCATTGCGCCGCTTTTCATCATTTGGTTTGGTTTTGAGCCGGTGGGCAAGGTGGTGATGGTGGCGATGCTCTCCTTCTTCCCGGTGGCGATCGGCACGTATCGAGGCCTCGCTTCTGTGCCGAGTTACTTCTCAGATGTTGCTCTGACGTGTGGCGCGGGCAGGCTCTGGACTCTGTTTCACGTGAAAATGCGCGTTGCTGCTCGCCAGATTCTCTCCGGCATGCGTATTTCGGCGGTCTATGTTTTCGGCACGGCTGTCACTGCGGAATACCTCGGCGCGCAAAACGGCTTGGGCATTACGCTTCAGGCCGCTTTCAACTCGTTCCGCACCCCGCTGGTCCTCGCCGTCACCGTGCTCGTCGTGGCGCTCACTGGCCTGCTGACTGGCTTGGTTGCGCTGGTCAATAGCCTGTGGCTGGGTCGCGATGATGACAACTTCGATATGTGAGTTGCTTAAGATTTACACCGCAGATTATCAGCGCTGACCATCACTGCGGGCCCGCGCAGCGGGAAACCGCAGGTCAGGAAAGTGCAACATCCTTTGCAGGGTCGTGATAATCTACCTGCACGAGCTGCGGGATTTGGTTAAAGGTGAGGCTCGTCACCGACGCGAGGGCCGTGCCGCGCGTGAGGATGTTCGAGCTCGCCTTGCCTGTAGTGAGTACGTGACGCAAGGTCCAGATCGGCGACTCATGAGCCACGACGATGACGTTTTGGCCCGGGTAGCGCTTGACCATTTCGAAAGCGAAGCTTTGCATGCGCTGAGCCACCTCAGAATAAGGCTCTCCCCATCCGGGGCGCTTGAGGTTCAAAATGCGCTTCCAGTTATTATGTTTCCACAGCGCAGCCTCACCTTTGCCAGGCCTCTGGCCGCGAAACACATTCCACACCTCCATAAGCCGCTCATCCGTTTGGATTGTCAGTGCTGGTAATCCAAGGTCAGCGCGCGCTTCATTTATCGCGTTCAGAATGTGGTCGGAGGTGTCGAGGGTGCGGTCCAGAGGCGAGCTGAAGAAGGCCACAGAGCGCACGATTTCCGGCTGCTCGGCCATCCAGCGAGCGGTCGCTTCGGCCTGCGCGTGGCCCAACTGCGAGAGGTGGAAGCCCGGGATTCGCTCGTACACTACCCCGGTGGGGTTCTCCACTTTTCCGTGGCGAACGAAGTTCAGCGTGGTGTGAGGGGTGTCGAGGCCCGCCTTCAAAAAGTCGGTTGTTTGGCGGGTTTGCTTAGTGGCTCCTTCGATTTCTCCAGCGTTTAAGTGCCGAGAAATGCTGGGGAAACTGCCGGTTGCGCGTTCAAAGGTGACAGGAGCTTGCCACACTGTTCCTTCTCGAGTTGCCATGTCACCCTTTCTCGTGCTGCGATACTGGCCGCGCATGAGTCTGTCGCTGTTGCGAACTGCGCAAGTGCCGGCCAGAGCGGCGGCGGCCGCGCGGACGCTTGCCAGAAACTTCCGTTCTTGTAAGCCTAACAGCTGAAGCGGTTCATTCGCAGTGATAATCTCACAGCTTGCCGTGCCAAAAGTTGCCGCGAGCAAGCCAGCATGCCAGCATAACTGCGCATTATAGGCATTTGAATATTAAGTGAAAGGGGGCTTTTCGCCTAGCTTTGGGCGAGTTTTTCTGCCCTATCCGTCCCCCGGGTTCTCATAGACTTGTAAATACGAACCTGCTACGAAAGAGTGGGTCACCCAGACCATACGAAGCTCAGTACAGGGGCAGCACAAACAAAGAGGCAGTGCGCTGCAACCTGTATGGTGAGTTCGACGGTGATCGTGGAGGAAAGGCATGAGAGGGGACGTGCCTTTTTGCTGAAATTGAAGACCTTATACGTACCAGCCAGTTGAGTGATGATCTGCATGCCTGAACAACCGCTGAACACGAACAAAGCAAACGAAACAGAACTAACACAACCACAAGTCACGCCTACCAACGAAGCGACAGCCACAAACGAAGATTTCCCTGCCGCAGCGCCGATTGCCATTGTCGCCGCCCCGGTATCAGCAGGAGTGCGAACCAACAGCATTGCAGCCGCCGCTCCTGCCATCACTGCTGCCTATGATGAAGCGGCAACAGGAGAAGATGCGCCGCATCACAAAATGTCGCTGAAATCCGTGGGCCATGCAGTGAGCAAGGCTGGTCATGCAGCAGGCCATGCTGTCAGTAAAGCAGGTCACAAAGCCACTCAAGCGATGAGCCGTGCAGGCCACAAAGCCAGCAGCGCAACAAAAGCCGCAACTTCTCAAGTCCTTCACCCAACAGGCAAGTTAGCAGCAAAGCGTGCAAGCACTCCTTTAAGCGACGGCGCCACACCGCAGATTCGCGAGCAACAACCTCGCACGCGCAAGCGGCGCACTCCCGCCCAGCTGCTCGCCCGTCTTTTCGGCGGCTATGTTGAGCTGTTACGTATCCCGTACACTCTGCGTTTCGTCATCGCGGCACTCTTCGGCTCCATGGTCGGGCCGATGGTGGGTATGACGGTGACAATCTCGATCAAGCAGGTTTACGGCTTGTATGTGCTCGCCGGAACCTTGAGCGCCATCCAGTCCATCTCCTCGGCCATCATCGGCCCGATTTTGGGCCAGCTCATCGACCGTTACGGCCAGCGCCAGGTCGCTATCCCGACGGTTGTTATTTGGACGACCGCCGCCGTGAGCTTCACCCTGGCTCTCGTCTTCCACGCGCCGTACCAGATCTTCTTCTTCATCATGCCGTTCCTGGGCGTCCAAGCTCCGTGGGGCTCGATGTCCCGCGCACGCTGGGCCTACATTTTGAAGGGTGACACCGTTCGCACCGACCGCGCGCTTGCCATGGCCTCCATGTTCGACGAGATCACTTGGGTGGTGGGCAATCCACTGGCCTCCATCATCGCCGTGTGGAGTTACGTTGCCGCCTTCGTTTTCACCATCGCTTGCGTGCTGACCGGCTGCACCCTCTTCTTCACCGCCGTTGGTGTCACCCCTCCTTCTATCCGCGAGCGCGCCGAAAAGGCTGGCTTGCCGATGAAAGATTATCAGCGCCAACTTGCCCAGAGGGTTGCTGAAGAGCAGGCTCGTCAGGATGCTCAGAACGCCCTCAAAGCAGGTAAAGACGCTGAACAGGCTGAAAAGCTCGCGTCGAAGGCCAAGAATACCAAGCAGCTGGGCTACCTCTCTCCTGCTGTTCTCGCTTTGGCGGCCACTTACTTTGGTTTGGGTGCTTTCTCCTCGACGACCGGTATTTCGATTATCGCTATGGCCAACGAGCATCATCAAAGCCAGTTCGCCGGCCTCGTGTTCGCCTGCTTCTCCTTCTCCTCGCTGATCGGAGCAGCTTTCTATGGCGCTATTAATTGGCGTTCGGCCTTGTGGAAACGCTACTACATTGGCCTGCTCGTTTTGACAGTGGGAATCTCAAGCTTTATTTTTGCTCACGAATTGTGGCAAATTATGATCGTTTACCTCATGGTCGGCGTCTGCCAGGCTCCTACCTGGATCAACGGTTCTCAGACGGTCATGCGCGTCGTGCCTACCGACAGATTTACAGGAACGATGGCTCTGATGTGGGCTATGAATGCTGTCGGTGGCTCCATCGGCTCCGCTCTGGGTGGTCACTTCATCGATCAGTTCGGCTCGCATGGTGGCTTTGCCACGGTGTGCGTGATGGGCTTGCTGGTGATGGTGCTCTCCTTGCTCGGATTACCACAGATCAAGAAGGCTACCTCTCGCGCCATCATCTCTCAGCTTGAGGTGTAGTAGACTATCGTCCACAGTTGCCTGTGAGAGGAGAGATCATGCGCTCGCGTAAGAAGAAGCCGGCATCCCATCACAAGGACCCGTTTTACAACCCTGAGCACCTCGCACAGCTCGAAAAAAGAGCTCGTGAGATGGATGCCAGATTACACATCCATGCTCACGAGCTCCTCGAAGTTGACGATCAAGAAGACTGATAATCTTATGCCTTCTTGTAGGCTTCGCTGGCGGCAGTGCGGTACCTCTTCGGGCCATGCTCGAGCGACCACAAGCCAATGCGGCGAGCAAAGGTGTTATCCTCCTCATGGCCAGGGCGAGGCACGTCGATGGTGAGCTTACGCGAGACGAAGTTCCACACGGAAACGATGATAGTGGCAATGATCTTGGCGATATTCGTCATCAAAATAATCATCGCGCGGTTCGGGTGAGCTGCCCTCGTGAACGGGCTGGTCATCGCCCAAATAATGCCGGAGTTAATGCCCAGGCCAATCACCGAGCAGACGACGAAAAGCACCAGCTCCATCCACTGAGCCATGTCAGAGCGATGCTGGAAAACGTAGCGCATGCTGGCCACATAATTGACCACCAGCGAGATCAAGAAGGAGATTGTTCCTGCCATCGTCGGGTTGACGTGGAAGAAAGCCACCAAAATGTTGAGGACACCCCAGTCGATGAAGAAGCAGACGAAGCCAATTACACCGAACTTGATGAATTGCGCCAGCAGATGCCTCAGTGCCGGGTTCATCTTCTGTGCCCACTGAGGAAGCTTCGTATCTGGGGTATCTTCTGGGGTTGCCATGAGTTCTCCTCTTATCGTCGTACCTGAATGTTTTAGCAGATGAACCCGCCAATCTGGGTGGAATTCAGCCTTTTTGCACTCTATTCAGGGGATTTATCTACAGTATCCTCTCCATTCGCCCAACAACCACATGCAAATGGTAAGGCGTGCGCGCTCGAGGGGTGAGCGCGCGCTTTCTGATACGGACACGAGCTGCGGGCGCGGGCGGCGGAACGAGGACTGGCGGCGGCGAGCTAACGTACCAGGCCGGCGCAAAAGGTAGAGTGGAAGCGTACGAAAACTCTCAGTTTTGTGGAGGTTGCTATGCCGTGCATTATCACTCACACCAGCCAGCCTATTTCCCCCGAACAGCGCGAGCGCATGAAGGCTCAGTTCGGTAAGGCTATTTCCGACCTTCCTGGCAAGTCCGAAATGTGGTTGCTGTGCGCCTTTGAGGACAACGTTCCTATGTACTTCGGTGGTGACGACTCCGAGCCTGTTGCCTTTGTGGAGGTCAATGCTTACTCCACCTCTGAGGTGCCGCGCTCGGCGTGGGAACGCTTGTCTGCCGACATTCAAAAGATTGTCAGTACGGAACTTCATGTCCCCACGAATCGCATGTATGTGCGCGAGATTGCCAGCCCAGATTGGGGCTGGAACGGCGGAAACTTCTGAGTTTACGCCCTCGAATCAAAACGGCGGTGATGGTCTCTATTGCTGAGAACATCTTGCCAATCACAGTGGAGCTCTCCCCCGGTCTCGCTGATGAGCAAGTCGGAGAGCTTCACTTTTCTTAGTTTTTCCACGAAAGCATCTGCTCCGTCACGAAGAGCATCATTGAGAATCGACTGCGAATGGTGCAGCGAATCAGAGAAAATATGGGAAGCAAGATCCTCGTGGGGAATATCCACCACAGGGTCGCCTTCCATCACTCGGCATACATCGCCGAGAGTGATTTCTTCCAATGGAGTGGCCAGCGTATAACCACCATCTCGCGTTGCTGATGATTGAATAAACCCAGCCGTCACGAGGCGGCGAAGAGTTTTCTTCAACGAAGAATCGGAAACACCGAGGAGAGCGCTGAAAACAGAACTCTTCACCGGTTTGTTTTCCACCTGGGATCCCAGCATCAACAACACATAAACGCTGTTCTCAAAAGGTTTTCCTATCCTCATACACGGTATTGTGACGCGATCACTTTTTCTTGTCAGTTTGCGAGACATACCGCGCTTATGCTTTCAGATGCATAACCTCTTGTGTACAGAGAAAATAAAAGACCCTGTTGTATTCCATACAACAGGGTCTTTTGGCTTAGCTAATAAATGTCAAACGACTGTGTGACATATCACTTCACAATGAAGTGACTCACTTCTTCTCAGCAACAACCTTCACGGTGAACTGAGCGGCGATCTCTGGGTGGAGCTGTGCCTTCACAGTGAAATCACCGGTGGTGCGGATTGGTGCGAAGGAGAGGGTCTTTGCGTTGACCTCGAGGTCCTTCTCAGCGAGAGCAGCAACGATCTTATCGGCAGAAACACCACCGAAGAGCTTGCCGGACTCGGACACCTTGGCACGGACGGTAACTGCGAAGCCATCGAGCTTGCTCTTGAGCTCAGCAGCAGACTCACGAGTCTCGAGGGCGAGCTTGCGCTGTGCGCGACGCATGTCCTCAATCTGCTTTGCAGCACCCTCGGCCCACTGGAAGGCATAGCCCTGTGGAACGAGGAAGTTACGAGCATAACCAGCGGCAACGGTGACAACGTCACCCTTCTGGCCCAGACCATTGACTGGCTGACGAAGAATGAGCTTGGTTTCCTTGTTAGTCATCGTTTACCTCCTCAGCGGCCGTTAGTGGCGTATGGCAGGAGGGCCATCTCACGCGCATTCTTGATTGCGCGGGAGAGCTCACGCTGCTCCTGGATGGAAACGCCGGTGATACGGCGGCTACGGATCTTGCCACGGTCAGAGATGAACTTACGAAGAAGTGCAACGTCCTTGTAATCGATCTCGGTAACCTTAGCAGCCTTGAGTGGGTCTGCCTTCTTCTTGAAAGGCTTTACTGGAGGATGTGGCCTCTTACGCGACATAATGTCTTCTTTCAGTACATGCTGCTCTATGCAGCTATCATTTCTGTTTTTCTGATGAAGAGTAACTTCACTTGTCCGGGCTTTAGAAGGCGGCTACGTCGTCTGTACCAAAGTCGGAATCGAAGGAATTAGATGCTCCATAGTTGGAAGAACCAGCCCAAGAATCTGCAGAACCAGTAGCAGGAGCTGCCTGCTGCTGTTGTGGAGCAGAATAACCACCGGTGTAACCACCCTGTGCAGCTGCTGGCTGGAAGCCACCAGACTGACGCGCCTGACGCTGAACCTGTGCGGTTGCGTAGCGCAAGCTCGGGCCAATTTCATCCACAGTAAGCTGGAATACACGACGGGTTGAGCCGTCCTTTGCCTGATAGCTGCGCTGGGTCAAACGACCTTGCACGAGCACGCGCATTCCCTTAGCCAGAGACTGCTGAACATGCTGAGCCAAGTCACCCCAAGCGGAGCAATCGAGGAACATAGCCTCACCGTCTTCCCATTGATTGGTTTGACGGTTGAAGTTACGCGGCGTCGAAGCAATGCTGAAATCAGCCACCTGACGAGAACCGACAGTTCTCAATTCAGGATCGCGGGTCAAATTACCAGCAACGGTGATAACAGGTTCGTTTGCCATGTTTCCTCACTCACACGTTTTTCATCAGATTAAAGCGCAAAAGCGCAGATCACTTCACATCCTTGCGCAGGATCTTGGTGCGCAGGACGGAACCATTGAGCTTGAGCTGACGATCGAGCTCGGCAGAGGTCTCTGGAGTTGCAGAATACTCAACAACAACGTAGGAACCTTCGGCCTTGCCTGCGATCTCGTAAGCGAGCTTGCGGCGACCCCAGAAATCGGTCTTCTCAACAGTGCCCTTGGCGCTGGTGACGACCTCGAGGTACTGATTGACGAGCTTCTTGACGGATGCGTCTTCAACCTGCGGGTCGACGATCATCATGAGTTCGTACTTATGTGCAGACATCACCCACCTCCTTCGGTCTCATGGGCCACGGTCTTTCCGTGGCAGGAGGATGTTCTGCGTTACGCCCGGCAAGTGCACTGCAGGTACACTCTTCGAGCATGAACCATCCCAGTTTACACGCATCGGTGACGAAAAAAGGGAAGGCTGCACTCGCGTACAACCTTCCCTGCAGTGATAATCTCAAGCCTTACTTTTGCAGCGTCAAGAAGTTCGAGTTCTTCAAGTACTGGTGACCAGCCGTGATGTCGTACTGGATGAGCCTGTACTCTTCCATCAGCTGCTTTTGCTGAGCAGTAAGCTTGCGCAAATCGAGCTGCTTGCCTTGAGAATCAACGAAAAGCGCGGCACCGGAAGGAATGGAACTCCAGCCCTGAATCTTGTTGACAACAGGAGGTTCCATCGCCGGCAACTGCTCGTGCAAGCGAGTCAGGAAGGCGAGGTACGGCGACACCTTCGAGTTCGTATGCTCGGCAGCCTGAGCCATGAAGAAGTTCGGCGACGAGTACGCGGAATTCTTCTCCGAGAGCTTAGCCTTATGCGAGCTACTCGCCTTATTCGACCAGATGAAGTAGTCCGTTTCGTGCAGCTTCAAGGTGTTCTTCTCGTGAGCCGCCGCCGAAGCGTAGATGCCGGGCAGGTGGTCGCCATACCAGATCACCGTCACAGGCTCCTTGAGCTCGTCGAGCTCGGTGAGGAACTTCTTGGTGGCGTTATCCGTGATTTCCACGCCCTTGGCGTACGTCTTGATGCGTACTTCTTCCTTCTTGGTCAGCGGCTTAGCGGTAGTAGAGGTAGCTTCAAACTCGTTATTGGGGTACCAATCCTTGTAATCCATGTGGTTTTGCATGGTTTCCAGCTGGTAGAAAGCGTTGTGATACTTACCGGACTTCAAAGCGTTCACAACAGCCGTGTAGCTCGAATCGTCGTTAACGTACGGCGACTTACCCGACTTATTCTGCGGAGTGAACTTCTCACTCGTACCCGTCTTCGCCCAGAAGTGCGAGAAACCGAACTTCTGGTAATTTTGAGCGCGAGCGTACATGGAAGCCATATACGGGTGGAAGCCCAGAGAGGTAGAGCCCGCTTCATTCCACAACTGGTTGAAGGTTGGAATCCACCTGAGCGCTGGAACCAGCTGCTGATATGGCGAAACCAAGGATGGGCTGAAGTTTGCCATGGACAGGCCGGTGCCCGCCATGAACTCCAGATTTGCCGTGCCACCGCCATAACCGGAGGAAACCATGAGGCCAGAGGTGGTCTTCTCCTTCAGACTGCGGATGAACGGCATCGGGTCCTTGTTGAGTTTCACGCCTGGCACACGAGTCGGGTCGGAGAACGACTCGGAAAGAATCAGCACCACATTTTCATCAGTGAGGGTGTTCTTCCTCGTGCTGTTAATCTTGGTGGCTTCGGCAGAATACTTCGCCTCCAGCTTCTTCATCGCCTCTTGCGAGTAGGCCTTTGGCTTGTCCATCACCTTGACGTTGATGAAGCGCAGGAAGTCGATCGCCGTGCCATTGCCCTGAGCGTCCAGAAGCGAGTTCCACAAATGCGGAACATCGCCAAAGAACCACGCGAAACCATGCGCAAAAGTGCCAGAAGTGCCGAGATTCATGGAGAAGAGGACAATGAGCAAGCCCGTCACAAAAACAGTGGCAATCTGGCTGGCAATGCGAGCGCCCACTTGAGAGGCCTTCGTTTTCAAGCGAGCCCAGTCAGAAACTTGGAAAACGGCGGCTTTCTGGCCATCGAGGTGCCATAGCACCATGTTGGCCACCCAAATGAGGGCGACGATGGCGAACATGCCCAGGATCATGGGCAGAGAATCTTGAGGGATGAAGTCGGCGATACCCGCCGCATTGCCGTTAGCCGACATCGTCACGTCCGACGGCAGAATCGCCTCTTCACGCATACTCACCTTCATGCGCTCAGCCAGCGAGCAGATTGCCACAACGGTGATAAACAGCGAGCTCGACAGCCAGAAGCGGTTGATGAGGAAGACGAAGAAGAGGTAAAAGGCGGCGATCACGATGAAATTGAGCACCGGGATCATACGCCATGCGCTCTGCGGGCGGAAGGGAAAGATGAAGAAGGTCCAGATTGCCTCACCCGTCTTCTCCGGGTTGACTGCCCACTGCAGCGCGATCTCCGAGAGGATGGTGTAGAAGACGAAGAACCACACGTAGCACTTCGTCGGGTATGTGCCCGCGAGGATGCGCTTGCCCGCACGCTGGAAGATATTTCCCGTTTTCGCCGGCTTTGGCTTCTGCCGCTGCTGAACCTTTTCAGTCGGAACCTTATCGGCCATGACACCATCCCTTCATTGCATAATCACCCCCATTATTCGCGAGTGCCTCAACGTTTCCTGAAGAATGAGTCATTTTGCGCGTCACATTTACAGATTCCACACCACAGATTCACCTTCACAGATTTCTCACTACAGATTCACCATGTGAGCGCATACTCAGAAGGCTATGCTCAGGCAATCCCGCTAAAATTTGCGTAGTCAACGTGAGGAGGACTATGTCAAAGCCGCAAATGTGGGGAAACCGCAACATCGAAGAAGAGGCACGCGCCGACCAGCAGAACGGAAGGCGCGCTGCTTCGAGCTCCGGTGCTCGGCCTCGCACCGCCTCTTCGCGCGGTTATTCGTCTCATAATACTTCTTCGCGTGGGGACGCTTCGCGCTCGAGCCGCACCTCTCATACAACCCGCGCTACTCGTTCGACGCGCGCTACTCGTTCGACGCGCTCAACTCGTTCTTCACGCAGCTCACGCGCCATGCGCTCCTCGCGCGACCAATATTCACAGCGCGGCGGCGAGTACGCCGACAACGCCTTTGATAATCCTGTGATGCGCGCCAACGACGGCGTACGCTACTCCAGTTCACGCGCAAACGAGCGTTCTTACCAGCAAACCAGCCGACGAGCAGGTCAACAAGCTGGCCAGCGCACCAGCCACCGCGCCACCAGGCCAACACGAGCCAATCGCAGCCACCGCCTGCAGCCAGGCGACCCCGGCTACAAGAAGAAGTCACGCGTCGGCCTGTTCTTCAAAATTTTCGGCATCGTCATCGCCGTTCTCGCCGGCATTGGAATTGCCGCATTTGCTTATTTATACGCAACAACGGATGTGCCCGAACCAGAATCTTTCGCGCTCGCTCAAAAAACAACCGTCTATTATGCGGACGGAAAAACACCGATTGGTAATCTTTCTGCGCAAAATAGGACGATTATCGCCTGCGACACCCTTCCCAAATATGTTGGCAATGCGGTCGTCGCCTCGGAAAACCAGACTTTCTGGAACGATTCAGGCATCGACCTCAAAGGTATTGCTCGCGCGCTCGTCAACAACGTGACCAAGGGCACGCGCCAAGGCGGCTCGACCATCACCCAGCAGTATGCTGAACGCTACTATTTAGGCCAAACGGATACCTACCTGGGCAAGCTGCATGAGGCGATTCTCGCGCTGAAAATCACGCAGTCGCAAAGCAAGAGCCAAATCCTGTGCAACTACCTCAACACCATCTATCTGGGCCGAGGAACTTACGGAATTGAGGCGGCCGCGCGCTCCTACTTCAATAAGCCAGCCAAGGACTTGACCATCGAAGAGTCGGCCCTGATCGCCGGAATTATCCCCTCCCCAGGCTATTGGGCTCCGGACGTCAACCCTCAGATTGCGCAAAAACGCTATAACCGCACGATCGAGCTGATGTACAAGAACAAGTTCATCACCGCCGCCGAGCTCGAGCATGCGAAAAAGAACTTCCCTCAGGTTGCCGAACACCAGGTTTCCAACGATTACGAGGGAACGAAGGGCTACCTTCTGCAGCAAGTAAAGAACGAGCTCGTGCAGCGCAAGGCTTTCAGCGAGGATGAGATTTCCACTGGCGGCTACTCCATCGTCACGACCATTGATCAGAAGGCTCAGGATGCTCTGGTCAAGGTGGGGCAAACTCGTTTCGCTGGCGAGCCTGATTCGTATAAGCAGACGGCCATTTCTGTAAAACCGCAGACTGGCGCCATTATTGCAATTTACGGTGGCGACGACTTCCTCAAGCATCAGTACAACAACGCCACTCAGGCCGTTTTCCAGCCTGGCTCAACGATGAAGCCGTTTACTTTGCTCACCGGCATTCAAAAGGGCGTGAGCCTGAAGACGGTGTATAACGGCAATTCTTTCCGCCATTTCGACGGTCTGAATGGCACGGTTTCCAACGCTGAGCAGATCAATTGGGGCAATATCAACCTGTGGCAGGCGCTAGCGAACTCTGTGAATACGCCTTTCGTCCAGCTCGACCAGGAGGTCACCCCGCAGGCTGCCGCGGCCAATATGAAGAAGGCGGGCTTCCCGTCGGTTGATGAGAACAATCCGCTGAATACCTTGGGTATTAATGCGACGACGGCTTTGCAGATGGCTCGCGCTCATAGCACGCTTGCTGCTGGTGGCATTCGCCCCGATGTTCATATTGTCGCTTCGGTGCGCACGGCCTCGAATGAGGAGCTGTACCATGCGAACACTCAGGGTACGCGCGTGTTCTCTCGCCATGATTCGCTGCTCGTGTTGCGCGCAATGCAGAACGTTACTCGCTTGGCTGCCGGTGCTGAGCCTGCTGCTCTGTTGCGCTCTGGCCGCGAGATCGCTTCGAAGACGGGTACTGCTAACGACATGACTGCCTTCTCGTATGTGGCGTCGATGCCGTCGAATACCACAGTTTTTGCGGTGTGGAATGAGGATGATAAGGGCAACCCGGTCGCGCTTCCGGTGATGTTGGGCGGTTACGCTTATTCGAATTATCCTGCTCACCTCTACGCTCAGTTTGCGAACGCTTATTTGACGAGCTTGCCGGTGGAGAAGTGGGAGAATGTGAAGGATACCGGTAAGATTGGCGGACCTTCTGGCACGTGGGGTTTGGGTAACGGTCAGGCTTCTGATGCTTTGGCGACGGCCTCATATGATGCTCCGGTGGTCAAGAAGAAGGACTCTTCGCAGGACACTCCCGCTCCTCAAGATTCTCAGAATGGCGAGAATCAGACGCAGGAACCTGAGCAGTCCGGCTCAGGTCAGTCGTCTGATAGCTCGCAGGAGAACAAGCCTGATGATCAGAGTTCATCTTCCGGCTCTCACGACACCACTACTCCAGATTCTCAGGGCAATGATTCAAATACGCCGGAGAAGAACCCATCCACGGATACTTCGCAGCCGACCACCCCAGGTGATGGCACTGGCGCGGGCGCAGACAGCGCTGAAAGCGCGGAGAACTGACGCCGCTGCAGTGCGTGGTGCGGTGTGCGGCTGCGGTGTGTGACTGCGCTATGTGACTGCGGTGTGGCTGCCTGCCTTGCGCTGAGTTACTGCACTGATTTACTACGCTGTTTTATTGCGCTGTGTTATTGCGCGAGGAGGGAAACTCCTCGGCGGGCGAGGCAATAAGCGTTGCCAATCCAGGTGTGTTTGCTTGTTGGCCACATCGAGCCTAAGCGTGGGGAACCTTGACTCATCCAAATGCTGGGGACGCGCCCATCAGAGGAGCGAGAGCCGAGCAGGTTGAATCCGTTGCGGCTGGAGAGCCACTCTGGCCTCTGCGTTGCGATGGCGAGGCCTTCTTCCAGGGTGAGTGGTTGGAAGCCGTCAGAATCGATGAGTTTGCGGGCAACATCAGGTTCGCGGTTGACGTAGCGTGAGCCGGTGTGCGGGTGGATGACGATGTAGAACGGGCCTTCGGGTGGCATGAAACCTTCGGGAAGGAAGCTGGCAATATCGCGCGGTGGCATGGTGGAGAAGCCTGCGTTTCTGCCGATGGAGGTTCGTGCGATCAGTGATTGCGGAGAGATCAGCTCTCGTGTGGGGACGAGGAGAACGTCATCTGCGATTTCTACCTCGTCGAGTGCTGCGAGCAGTGGTTGGGCGAGGGCGACAAAAGAGTCGACTGTCATGTCAGCAACATCGGGGTAGCCGAGAGCGACAATCTTCTCCAATTGTGCTCGAACTGCATCTGCTGTTCTCGACATGTGTGCTCCTTCATCTGTGATTTCGTCTGTACTGCGCTTGCGCTGTATGTACATCACCAGCGTACTGACCCCGGTTATTGCGCGAGTTGCGCTTTTACACGCTTCTTCTGCCTGCCAAGGCCCTGCCGAGGGTGACTTGGTCGGCGTATTCCAAATCTGCTCCCACTGGCAAACCGGATGCGAGGCGCGTCACCGTTATACCGCTGGGGCTAATCAGACGAGAGAGGTACGTGTTCGTCGCTTCGCCTTCCACATTGGGGTTCAAGGCGAGGATGATCTCTTTGACGGTTTCGTCTTTCAAACGGGTGAGCAGCTCTTGGATGCGCAGATCTGCTGGGCCGATGCCTCCCATCGGGTTGATGGCTCCGCCAAGAACATGGTACAAACCGTGGTATTCTGCCGTGTTCTCAATAGCCATGATGTCACTCGCGTGTTCAACAACACAGATGACGCTGTGGTCACGGCGAGGGTCTTGGCAGATAGCGCACGGGCTAATTTCGGTGACGTTTCCGCAGATTTCACAGAAGCGAACTTTTTCGCGCAGTGTGGTGATTGCTTGGGCGAGGTGCTTCACATCGTTCTCTGAAGTGGAGAGAAGGTGGAAGGCGATGCGTTGTGCTCCTTTCGGTCCGATGCCGGGAAGGTGCGCGAAGGAGTCAATCACATCCTGGATTGCTCCGTCGTAGATTAACGCCATATTTGCTCCTCGTTTATGCTCTGTTCCTCACTGTGCTCATCACCGAGATCACGCATGTAGAGATACGCAGGGAGTGATCGCGGTGATGACCTGGTTACTGTTGGACGATTTTAGCCTCTTGTTTCTCGTCTGAGTCAGTTCCATTCTCTGCTGGAATAACTGTCACTTTTTTCGCATCGAAAAGTGCGCCTACTTGTTCGATGCTCAAGGTTTGATGCTGTGTCAGCTGTTCGTCATCGCGAGAGTAGACATCTTCTTCCGGTGCTACCTCAGGTGTTGACGGCGCTGAACTTTGCGTTGCAGCAGCAGCAGCTGTAGGCGTTTGCGCGCTCAGCGGCAGCGACGTCACACCTTGGCTCAGGCCTGGCATTTGTGCGCGCTGAGGCTGAGCTGCTGGTGCAGGCTGCTCCGGCTGCGGTTGCTCAGCAGCGTTTGCTGCAGGTGCTGTTTGCTGCTCAGAAGTGTTGTTTTCCCAAGAAGAGCGCGCTTCAGCGGTTGCTTGAGCTTGCTGAGCGGCTTGCGCTTCTTGAGCTTTACGCTGCTTTTCTGCCTGCTGTTGCAACAGCTCTGCACGCGAAGGCTGGTTTGCCCATGGGTCCGTTTTATCGTCAGGAGAAGGAACAGCTACCTTCTTGTGGTGGCGAGGGTGAGAATCGTCGGAAGAATCACCTTGCGATGAATCATCCGATTTTTCTGAACCTTGTGCCTTCTCTTCAGAGCCGCTCTCCCCTTCATGTTCTCGTGCAGTAGGGGTTTGCTGGCGAGTAGACTTCAACGCATTACTCGCTTGAAGTTGGCTTGCCGTCATGAGCTGGAAGCCGCCATTTTCTCCTGCTTTGTTCTGTCCCATCAGAGCAATTTGCAGTTTGATCCTCTTCTGCTCTTCCACCGGCAAGCTGGAAACTGGCTTGACGGCTTCGCCGTTAGCAGCTGCACCTGCTGGGCGAATGAAAGTGTTCGCTCCGAAGATGCTTTGAATGTGCTTTTGGAAGGAGACCGGAACCTTTTCACTGCCTACCACGCCCAGGGAGAAGGCATGCTGGGACAGTGGGGTGTCGAAGGTGAGGATGACGAAGCGGCGAGCCTTCACGTTTTGGAAGTCCACATGAGGGATCGTCGTTTCATTCACCCACTTCTTCAAATCCTCAGGAACAGTAGTGATAGCTTTCTTCCACAGCTCTTGTGGAGGTTCATTGCTCATCACTGCTGATCGTGGTTGTGCTTGCGAAGCAGGTTGTGATTGCGAAGCAGGTTGTGCTTGCGCAGCTGGTTGGGCTTGAGCTGCAGGAGCAGGCTGGACTTGCTGCACCGGCTGTTGTGGCTGAACAGGCTGAGCTTGCTGAACAGGCTGCTGTTGCACCTGAGCTTGCTGTGCGGCAACCTGAGGCTGGAAACCACGGGTCGGCTGTGCAGCAGTCTGCGGCGCGAAATGCGGCGTAGAAACAACAGGAGCGCTCGTCACAGGTCCCGAAGCAGGCTGCGAGGAAGGTGCAGAAGCAGCATTCTGAGAAGAGCGAATTTCCAGCAATTGCGCAATCAGCAATTCCAAGCGCATACGCGGCGAAACCGCACCGGCCATCGTTGCCAAAGCCTCGTTAATCTGGTCTGCCAATCTGGTGAGCTGAGCCAAGCCTAAAGCATGAGCCTGCCTCTTTAACTCGTCAGCATTTTCCTGACGCTCTTCCTCTCCCAAACTGGCCACAGCTTGAGGACCAGCAATGCTGAGCACCAGAAGGTCACGCATATACGCGAGAAGGTCTTCCACAAAGCGGCGAGGCTCAAAACCACCCACCACCACTTTTTCAACCGTGGAATACAAAGCGTTACCATCACGCGAGATCAACGCATCAACTGTGCCGGAAATCAGTTCGGCAGGGGTGAAGCCCAACAGCATCGAAGCATCGGCCAAACGCATAACGCCCGAATCGGAACCCACCATCAGCTGGTCCAACACGGAAAGCGTATCGCGCACAGAACCACCGCCGGCTCGCATCGCCAGCTCCAAAACACCCGGTTCTGGTTTCATATGCTCTTTCTCGCACACGTCCTTCAAGAACGGGCCCATAATTTCCGGCGGAACCAGGCGGAAGGGATAATGGTGAGTGCGCGAACGAATAGTCGACAGAACCTTTTCCGGCTCAGTCGTTGCAAAGATGAAGATGACGTGCTCCGGCGGCTCTTCCACAATCTTGAGCAAAGCATTGAAGCCTTGCGGAGTGATCATGTGAGCCTCATCGAAGATGAAGATCTTATAGCGGTCGCGAGTAGGAGCAAACTGGGCGCGCTCACGAATCTGACGAGCATCCTCCACCGAATTATGGGAAGCAGCGTCAATCTCCACCACATCGATAGAACCTTGACCGCCGGCAGCGAGTTCCTTGCAACTCTCACATTCTCCACACGGATGAGAAGTAGGCCCTTTCGCACAGTTGATGCAGCGAGCGAGAATACGCGCAGTACTCGTCTTACCGCATCCGCGAGGCCCAGAGAACAGGTAAGCCTGGATGAGCTTGCCATTGTCCAAAGCGCGGCGAAGTGGCACGGTCACTTGGTCCTGACCGATCACTCCATCCAAGGTATCCGGACGATAGCGCCTATACAGTGCTAATGCCATATTCCCTCCCTCTGCTCGGACGATGAGCTGTTTTACCTTCAACGATAGTGGACGCCCGCTATCAGCTTAAACCAGCGTGGCATTCGTAAAAACATTGAATTTTCGCCATTCTTCTTCCCCAATTCTCCCCGTTTTTGAAAAGAGATAAACTAAGGCGAATAGATATCCTTCGCGATTGAAACTCTCTTCTGAGTCACCTCAGGAAGCTGTTTCAACGCAGAAACATGACGGGGAGGCTGCATGCCAAGTCATCACGTGCCCACACTTCACGACGTCGCACGGCAAGCAGGAGTCTCCGTATCTACGGTTTCCAACTATCTGCGCGATTACCCTTATATGAGCGAGAAAACTCGCGATCGCATTGCCAACGCTATTAACCACTTGGGTTATGTGCGTAACGAGCAGGCCAGTAGCTTGCGCTCCGGCAAAACACACAACATCACCTTGTGCGTTCCTGACCTTCGCCAGCCGTATTTTGGCCGTATTGCAGAGCAGATCATGACAGCCGCTCGTTATCGCGGTTATTCCGTCATCGTTAAGTCGTCGGCGTATTCGCGTCGCGAAGAGCTGGAAGTGCTCTCGCAGATGGGCTCTCACGCTTCTGATGGCTTGATTTTCAACCCGGTTGCTATGACGGAGGCGGATGTTCGCGCTTTTGCTGGCGATTATCCGTTGGTCATTTTGGGTGAGCGCATCTTCACCGCTCCGGCTCCTCATATTGAGATTGACAATACGGGTGGGGCACGTGCGATGGTGAGGCATCTTCTTGCCAGTGGCAGGCGCAAGATCGCTATTCTTGGCGGCTCTTTGGAGAAGCAAGCTACCTCTTCGCGTTCGTTGCGAACTCAGGGTTTTCTCGATGAGATGCACGCTCAAGGGGTGAGCGTTGATCCTTCGTTGATCATCCCTTGCGATAGTTGGACACTGTCGGAAGGTTTGTGTGCGACGAAGGAGCTTTTCGAGTCGGGAGCGCGCCCCGATGCCATTTTTGCTCTCAATGATCCTCTGGCTATTGGCGCGATGAGTGAGTTGAAGGTGATGGGAGTTTCTATTCCTGACGACGTTCATGTCGTCGGTTTCGATAACTCGGATGATTCTGAATATTTCAACCCTACTCTCACGACGGTGGACCCTCATTCTCAAGAGATTGCCACGAGAGCCGTTGATTCATTGATCTCGCAAGTGTATTCAGGTGTTCGCGCTCCCCATCGTCACGAGGTTGTGGAAAGCTCGCTTGTTTTCCGTGAGTCTTCCCCGGCAACTGATGCGGAAATGACGGATCAGCAAGCTACGGCGGGCAAGGCATAATTCCCGCGACGGCGTGAACGCTGAAGTGTAATCCCATCACGGTAATTTTCACCGTGATACTGCTTCTCTCCTCTCCTGCAGCGCAATCTTGCACGCTCAGGCTCGAACGGCTTTCTTTCCAGCTGGCGATATAGCTGTTCACGGCAGAACATGCGCTGTTGCTCGCATGCACGCTTGCAGTGGTAACTTGTTGTTGCGCGTGTGCAGTGCGGGCGAGAGCGAGTGCGGAGACGTTTGCCATGCCTTGAGCTTGGCGAAGTGTTGCAATCACGCTGCCGACCATGCCTACGCCGACCATCATCAGGACGCAGCTGATAATCAGTGCTATGCCGACCACTGTTCCTGAGCCGCGGTCAGTGGCGTGAAGGAGACGGGAAATGCTTGTCGTGACTTTCTGCGGCTCGCTTGCAGCTTGATAATCGAGGTGTTTCATGTCACCTCCTTCCTGAGTTGTGTTGCTGGTTGAGATTGACCATTGTTGATTGTCACCGGCTGTTGCTGGCTGTTGTTGACTGTTCTTGACTGTTACTGGTTGTTGTCAGCTTTCGTTGAATGTTTCTGACTGTTCTTTGCTTACTGGCTGGGCAAGGCGAGAGCATGACCTTCCACCGAGAAAGGCAGAAGTTGCAAGGGGCCTTGGCCAATAGGGCAGATCACACTGATCGAGGTTGAACCGTCGGAAAGCTCGCGAAATGTTGTGCTTGCTGTTCCTACCGAGCGAGTGATTGCCTGGCGGGCGGCTTGAGAATCGTCATCTTGAGTGAGAACCCAGGCCGCTTTGTTCGCAGCATCCTGGCAGGTCACGCGCCTGGCACTGGCCGCACCTAACGCGATTATCAGGCCGATGAGAATAGCGATAGCTGGCAGCAGGACTGCAAATTCAGCGGTTACTGACCCGCGGTCATACCGCTCAAGGCTGACTGTGCTACCCCGCGTACGAGCGTTACCCTGCTTGTAAAGCATTTTTCACCATCTCACTGAGAATGTTTTTAATCGCGTCCGATTTGAGCACGAGCAACAGGATCCCTGCGAAACCGGTCGCTGCGACCAAAACAATGACGTATTCGGCTGTCATACTGCCCTGATCACGAGCAGTGATAATCTCCTGAAACTCATGAGATGTGCGAAGAAAAGCTTCGTCACAATGGCGCGTGAGAGCGGATATTACTTTTTTCATGATTGTCCTTTCTGTTGAATGAGTTTGGGGTGAGCGCCGGGCAATGCACTTGTCACATGCACTGCTGAAACGCTGCAGAACAAGAGTCCAGCAGCAACGCCTGCCCCTCACGGTTAGAGAACTCCTGCAAATGCAGCGATTGTAGGGATGATAACCAGCACGATAAATGCTGGGAGAAAACACAAGCCGATGGGCAAGAGGAGGTGGAGGGAAAGGTTGACTGAGTTGAGGTCAATCTGCTCCTTGACCTTCTGTTCCATAGCGCGCGAAAGCCTAGCGAAACGATGGACGCACGGTTCTCCGCGAATCCATGCACCTTCGCTCGTCTGCTGGAAGCGGCGCATCATGCTCTCCTCAGTGACGAAACAACAGGCAGCATTCCACGCCATTTTCCACGGGCATCCGCGTTGTAAGAACAGCCCCAGTTCGCGCAAAGGTTGAGCGCGAGCAGTGTGCCCGACGACGCTGAATGCTGCGGGAAGTGGCAGGCCGGCTTGTAAGCACAGGCGGATGAACTCAGCCAGCAGCGCAGCATCGGTGAGCCGCGTCATATCAAGGCTTTTCGCAGGTCTCGTCAGCGCTTTCCACCGCCTGGTCTGCCTGTTGTCCCCATGCATGCGAGTAGGCACTGCGATAGCTGTTGGCTGGAAGAAGTCAGCCACGACTTTTCGCATCCACGCTCTACCGAGCATCATCAGCCCGGTCCCGGTAAGAGCACAGATCAGGCCCGGAAGGCTGAGGTAGAACAGCAGTGGATTTGCACCGATTCCACCCGTGGTGAGCAGCACCGCGAAAGGCAGAATGAGGAAAAGCTTGATGGTGGCTTGCGGTAAGGCTTGGGCTTGCTTGAGCTTTTCCCTGCTTCTCTGCTCCAGATTTTCACTGCGCTCTAGGGCTTCCAGGCCTGCAGCTGCAGGTACTCCGCTATTTTCGCACAAGTCGAGAAGCATGAGAATATGAGCCGCACAATCGCGGTATTCTTCCACACTTTCTGTGCCGGAGCAGTAGGAGCAGATTGCTTCTTGCAACCATGTTTGAGGGATGCAATGGGCTGGCGGGTGCTGCCCTAAAGCTTGAAATAGTGCTTCACGCAGCGTGCAACCAGAAAGCAGGGAAGAGTGGATTTGCGAGCACAAATCACCAGGAGTTCGCTCCATGGGCACGGCTGCTCGCGCGCGCAGGTTTACTTGTTGCGCTACTTGCTTTGCGCTGGAAACGAGCGCGTGGATAGCGCGCAAACGCAGTGTTTTCGGCACAAACTGAGCTGCGGTTGAGTCAGCAGCAGAAGTAGAGGCAAAAGAAGCCTTCGCGATGTGTACATTCGCGGTGTGCACGTGCACGGTGCACGCATGCGCACTGCTACCGCTGAGTTTAGGTATTCTCATATGTCACTCTCCTTTTCACTGCTGTCGGGTCGATGGCGTTCGCACCAGCAAGGTAACCGCTGAGCGAGCTGTACTGCTCGCTCGTTTTCTCACTCCAAATCGGCACTGCTTGAACAATGCCGTCAGGCGATAAACGCAGCCTGCCAATCTGGGAAATACGCCGTTTGCCTTTGCTTCTTTCCACATGGATTGCCATGTCAAAAGCGGCGCAACTGAGCAGCGAGGTTGTGCGAGGGTCGAGGCCTGCTAACTGGCCTAAAGCGACCAGGCGCAAGGCAAGATGTTGAATGTCGTCGGCATGGATGGTGACGAAACCTCCGCGGTGGCCCGTGTTAAAAGCCCTCAAGAGGTCAGCAATCTCCGCTCCTCGGCATTCGCCCAGAACGATGCGATCAGGCCGCATTCTCACCGTGGCGCGCACAAGCTGAGCTAAACTCACCTCTCCCTTGCCCTCAGAATTGGCGGGACGGGAAACTAAGCTCACGTAGTTTTCGCGGTGGGCTCCGCTCAGTTCCCGCACCTCTTCCACGCTGATAATCCGCTCGTTTGCGGGGCAGATTTGTAGTAGTGCGCGTACCAGTGTGGTTTTGCCAGTTCCTGTTCCTCCCGAGATGATGATTGTTGAACGTTTCATCACAGCGTCCCGGATCGCCTGCGCAACAGATTCTGAGCAGAAACCGCGCGCTATGAGCCCGTCAAGATCAATGTTTTCGCGCGGTGGAATGCGTATGGAGATACTCGCTCCACCCACGACGAGAGGTGCAAGAACTGCGTGCACGCGCAATCCACTGGTCGCGCAGGCATCCGCGATGGGTGAAGAGTCGTCGAGGCGCACTCCCAGTTGTGCGCACAGGTGGATTGCGTATTCGCGGACGAGTTGTGGGCTGGAGAAGGGGATGCGCACGTGCATTTTCTGCATTCCGTCACCGCAATCTGCCCACACGGAACCGTCGGGAAGAACCGCGATATCAGTGATTTCTGGCCGAGCCGCGAGATCGCGCAGAGGGCCCAATTCGATGCCGTCGTCAGCACTCCCCGCGCTAGCCGTCCCGTAGCACAACTGATCACTGGCCGTTCCGCTGGCCTGTTCACCGTGCAATTCACTGCGCGGCATCCTGCTCACCTGCCTTCTCCTCAACCAGCTCGCGGCGACGCACACCCTCGAGGAGCGCCTCAAGCACCGCGCACGCCATCTGTTGCAGGCGCGCTGAAGGGTGCAGCCCTGTTCCGCGCTGCATATTTCTGGAAATCTTGGCCTCCCAATTGAGCTTCCCCAGGCAGGGCACAGCCAGCCATTCTTCGGCGTCCTTGACGTTGACTTGCGCGCTGCCGCCTCGAGGAGTACAGGCCACAAAGCCTGCTGGCGGGGAAAACTTCTCGTGCGCAAGCACCCCTCTCATCCGCGCGCAGGCCAGAATGCTGAGAGGCAGAAGCTCCACGCGCGTGATACTCACTCTCGCTTCATCGCCCGCATGACGCACCATCGCCGGAGCTTCATGCGCAGTTCCCGCATCGATGATCAGCACACTGAAAGCCCGCGTCAGCGCAGCATAAACAGCCTCTTTTTCCCAAGGGTTCTCGATAACCCCATTCCACGGGTCGGCAGAGAGGACGGCTACAGATTTCCACCGCGGCAGTTGCACCGCTAAAGCCTGATAATCTAGGGTTCCCAAGGGAGCTTCCAGCCCACTCCAGCGCAGGCCTTTCTCCTCCTCAATGCCAAGGAGCACATCAAGGCCTCCGTTGCGAGGGTCTCTGTCAACCAATGCGACAGAAGAAGTGAATTGCCGGGCAGCCAGGGCAAGCAAAGCCGCGAAAGTGCTCGTGCCTACTCCTCCGCAGGGAGAGGACACGAGTATGCACACCGTGTGCTGCGCTTCGTGAGGCGAAGCTGGTGGAGTTGTGGGCTGAGCATGAGCTCGCCAGAGAGGTTGCTGTGTTCGCATGCCTTGAGTGTGACAGAGAAGAAAGGGGCGAACAGGAATTTCTTCAAACTGTGGATAACTTTGAAAACATGTGAAAACAGAAGGAAAACAGAAGGAAAACGTACGCTAGCCTTGAGCAGCACACTTAACACCATCTTACGCTCAAAGCAGGCTGGTAAGGAAAATACCTACCTACCTCACCCTTGAGCGTATTTTCCCGATCAGCTCGACAGGTCTTGAAAACCTTGCAATAATAGGGGTTACAAGGAAAAGTTCAGAGAGCAGAAACCCCACAAGTAGTAAACCTACGCGAAGGTTATTACGTTGGGCGGATTGAAAAAGAACACGAAACTTACCGCTACAACGATGGTGTTGTGGATTGAGCACTGCTCCATTAAGTAACTTCCTTGGAGGGGAGGTTCCGAACTAGGCGGAACCTCCCCTTTTCCATGCTGAAAATCTTAAGAAATACCCTCACAACAAAAACGCGTACCTCAGCCACAAGCCCAGCAACACCAAAAGCGCGAAAATAAGCCAAAAACCGGCGCGAAACCCGTTTCACAACACGAAACATAAATTGCCTGCCCATCTCCTACACTAGAAAGCATGGCGCAGATGTACAACGAACCAACGAAGGCAGAGCTCCGCGAACTCATCGCAGAGCATATCGCAGAAAAGCACGGTGCTGAGAAGGCACGCGAGGAACTCGGCTTGGGCGAAAACCAACTCGTCGAGGGCCACCCGCTGCTCGAAAAGCCGCTGCCCGAACGTCGTTTTTACGACCGTGAGCTCAGCTGGCTTCTCTTCAACAACCGCGTTCTCGATCTGGAGAAGGATAAGAGCGTTCCTCTACTGGAGCGCGCCTTGTTCGGCTCTATTTTCGCGTCCAATTTGGATGAGTTCTTCATGGTTCGCGTGGCAGGTTTGAAGCACCGCATCGAAATGAACATTGCTGTTCCTTCCCCTGCAGGCCTCTCCCCACGCCAGCAGTTGCATGCCATCTCGCAGATGAACCATCAGCTGCAGCAGGATCATGCTCGTTATACGCTCAACACTTTGTTGCCAGAGCTGGAGAAGGAGAATATTTCCCTCCTGCGCTGGAATGAGCTGACTATTGCCGAGCAGGAAATTCTCTCCCAGTTCTTCAAGCGTCAAGTTTTCCCTGTGCTCACTCCTTTGGCAGTGGACCCTGCGCATCCGTTCCCGTACATCTCTGGTAATTCGTTGAACTTGGCTGTTATTGTGCAGAATCCACAGTCGGGCAAGTCGCATTTTGCTCGCGTGAAGATCCCGGATAACATGCCTCGTTTGGTGCCTGTGGAGGACCGTACCGACACGAATACGGCCGATCCGAAGAACCAGCATTACGCCTTCATCACGATGGAGAACCTGCTGGTCGCCCACCTCGATTCGCTGTTCCCGGGCATGATCGTCAAGGAGGCTCGTTCCTTCCGCGTCACTCGTAATGAGGATATTGACCTGGAAGAGGACGATGCTGATAATCTTTTGAACGCCTTGGAGAAGGAGCTTCGTCAGCGTCGCTTCGGATTACCAATCCGCTTGGAGTTGAACGAGAATACTTCTCCCTTCCTGTCGAATCTGCTCGCCCAGCAGCTGGGTGTTACGCAAGACGAAATTTATCGTCTTCCTACCCCACTGGACCTCACCTTCCTCTCCGAGTTGCGCGGCTCAGTGGACCGTAGCGACCTCAAGTACAAGCCATATATTGCTCCAACAAACCGCCAGATTGCTGGTATGAAGACGGCTGGCTCGTCGGAATCGGATATTTTCGCCGCTATTCGTGAGGGCGATGTGCTGTTGCACCACCCGTACGATTCCTTCCAGACTTCCGTCGTAGCCTTCTTGCAGCAGGCTGCAAGCGACCCGAACGTGCTGGCAATCAAGCAGACTATTTACCGTACGTCTGGTGATTCGGCGATTATCAACGCGTTGATCGACGCAGCAACTGCTGGCAAGCAGGTGTTGGCTCTGGTGGAGATTAAGGCTCGCTTTGATGAGGAAGCCAATATTGCTTGGGCCCGCAAGCTCGAACATGCAGGCGTGCACGTCGTCTACGGCATTGTTGGTTTGAAGACGCATTGCAAGCTTTCGCTCGTGGTGCGCAAGGAAGGTAACCAGCTGCGTCGTTACTGCCATGTGGGCACGGGTAATTACAACCCGAAGACGGCTCGTCTGTACACTGATCTGGGCATTCTGACCTGCGACCCTGTTGTTGGCCAGGATCTCACTCGCCTGTTCAACCAGCTTTCTGGCTATGCTCCACGTGAAACCTTCCACAGGCTGCTCGTGGCTCCTCGCACCATCCGCCCAGGTCTGATTGAGCGCATTCGCCGTGAGGAGAAGGCTGCACTGGCTGGTAAGGAAGCCTGGATCAAGATCAAGGTCAACTCTTTGGTCGATGAGAAGTGCATCGACGAGCTGTACCGCGCTTCCCAGGCTGGAGTGAAAATCGACTGCGTAGTGCGCGGTATTTGCTCCATTCGCCCCGGCATTCCTGGCTTGTCGGAGAATATTCGCGTTCACTCGATTCTGGGTCGCTATTTGGAGCATTCGCGCATCTTCGCCTTTGCTAACTCCAACGGCCCGCAGATTGACGAAGGCCCTGAGCATGGTCCCGAAGTGTGGATCGGCTCTGCCGACATCATGCACCGCAATCTCGATAGGCGCGTGGAAGCTCTGATCCGCATCACCGATCCTCATCAGGCTCAGGAGCTGATCGACTATGTGGATGAGCAAATTTCTGACTCCACGTCGAGCTGGCGTGAGAAGTCGGATGGCACGTATGAGCGCGTGACTACCGATAAGGAAGGGAACCCTCTGCAGGATTCTCAGACCGTCGAAATGCATAAACACTTGCATCCACGTCACTGAGAGGTAAGGCTGCTGCGCATGAGCAAGAAGAACGATAAATCCTCGCATGATATCGTCTGGGCTGCAGGGTGCGTGGTCTGGCGTCGTATCCAGTCCGCCCCTGCGGCGCAACAGCCTCATACCGACCAGAACACAGCTGGACAGCCTGCTGCTGCAACTTCAGCGGCTTCTGCAGCCGCTCAGGTCGTACAACCTCAGGGCGCAGCTCAAGCCGCAACCGCACAACCTCAGGCCGCAACTGCACAGCCTCAGGCCGCAGCTCAGAACACAACAGCGAAGCCAGCCTTGACTGCGCGTCAGCTTGCTCAGTACGGCCCGCGACCCCAGCCGGATATTTCCCAGTTCAATAAGCGCCAGCGCGTGGTCTACGCCATGAATGATTTCGCCCTGGATGCGCAGGATATGAAGGCTTTGGCCGTTTCTGCGGCTCAGACCAGTGATAATCAGAAGCGTTTGCGTGCGGAAAACTACCAGCCTGATTTCGACGTCATGACCGATGTGGACGGCGTAGGCATGCGCTCTCACTCGGGCTTGGCGAACAACCCGCACATCCCGATTTATTCGGATATTCAGCTGCCTCACGACGTGGAAATCTGCCTTATTCACCGCAGAAAGTACGACGACTGGGGGCTTCCGAAGGGCAAGAGTGACAAAAATGAGTCTCTGGCCCATACGGCTGTTCGCGAAACTATGGAGGAAACTGGCATTCCGGTTCGCCTCGGCCCTCTGGTGGGCTGCGTGGGCTACCCCATCGACGAGGTCAAGAAGCATGGGAAAGCCAGCCGAAAGCTCGCCTCTGCTCAAACAACCTCTTCCGAACCGCTGGAGATTACCAGAACCTATCGCAAACAAGTGGTGTATTGGATGGGCGAGCCACTCAGCCCAGCCGCTCACGCGCAACGCGAACTGGCTTTAGGCGGCCCGATTACCAAGGATGAAGAGGCAGACGAACTGGTGTGGATGCCTCTCGCCGAGGCCATGAACCGCCTGTCTTACCCATCCGACCAGCAGATTGTGCAGAACTTCGCCTACCTGTGGGAGCTCGGAGCCGGAGATGCAGGAACTGTTCTGCTGCTGCGCCACGGCACGGCTCAGTCGAAGAAGCACTGGCATTATGCCGATTCTCAGCGCCCGCTCACCCCTGTTGGCGCTGCTCAAGCATGTGGTTTGGCACCTGATATTGCCGCTTTTGCGCCATCTCGCTTGTTGACCTCGCCTGCTCGCCGTGCACGCCAGTCGCTGTTGCCGTACTCGCTGGAAACTGGCTTGACCTTGCAAGAGTGTAACGAGCTAACACCGGAGGCGACCGCTCACGATTCTCACGCTGGCCGCGAGTTCCTAGCGAAGGTAATGTGTGAAGCACAGAAAGCACACGAATGCGTCGTTGTGGAAACACATAAGCCTGTTATCGCCAAAATGATGAAGCTGTTGCGCAAGTCGGCGCTGAGCAATACCTCGCAGTCGCTGGCAGATGATGGTTTTGTTGAATCCGGCGCAGGATTAGCACTGACAGTTCGCACCAGCTCGTCCGGAAAGCCTGAAGTGATTGATTCCTTCGAGATTTTCCCGACACTGTACTGACTGTACTGAGCGGAAACTGCGGCTGTACTGAGCGAAACCGCGTTTTTAACGCATATTATTTATTCCCGCACGTACGCTACTGGCTGAGTACAGAAATTGCGGGTAGTGTGCCTGCCTATACTAAGCACACAGCGCAGGAACACAGCTTGGTGATAAGCCAGAAGTAATCACCGCAAGTAATGAGCACACCTGAGCAGCACCTGAGCCGCGCACAAACAACGAAGGAGGGAGCATGAGCACAGCTACATCTCAGCCGCGTTCTGCATCAGCTCCCACACGCTCTTCGCAGCCCGGCACCGAGCCTGGCGACAAGAAAGCCGCTGTACGCGCCCGCTCACGGTGGGCATCGCCCGCACTTGTATGGGGAACCGTTATCGTTTCCTTCTTCGTGTTGCTGGCTCTCCTTGCACCTGTTTTCACCCTGATCACCGGCAACGACCCGTACCAAGAACATCGCGAACTGCTCGGCCCTTCTTCCGTTCCGACCGGTTTCGGCGGCGGAATTTCCGCACAACACTGGTTTGGCGTCACGCCTTTGCGCGGAGTTGACGTGTTCTCCATCGTCTCCTACGGCGCTCAAGTATCCCTGGGTATTGGCCTCGCCTCCACCGTTATTTCCACTATTCTCGGTTTGGCAATCGGCTTGCTTGCTGGCTACTTCCCTGGTGTTGTGGACGCACTGCTGTCGCGAACGATGGATGTTTTCTTCGGCTTCCCATTCTTGATTTTTGCTATCGCACTCTCAGCGGTCGTCCCGTCTTCCTTCCCTCGCCCACTCCTGCTCATCTTGGTGTTAGGCTTCTTTGGCTGGCCAGGTACCGCCCGCCTGATGCGCGCGCAAACGCTGACCTTGCGCGAGCGCGATTACACGACGGCTGCTCTCGTCATGGGTGCCAGCCCGTGGCATATTTTGCGCTATGAAATCCTGCCAGGCCTGCTGCCTCTGTTGATTGTTCGTACAACTTTGGCTATCCCGGGTCGCATCGGTTCGGAGGCAGCTTTAAGCTTCTTGGGTGTGGGCATTAACCCGCCAACACCGTCGTGGGGTCGCGCCATTTCTGACGCAGTGAATTGGGCTTTGGTTGACCCCATGTACCTGATTTTCCCTGGTATGGCGCTCTTCCTCGTCACCTTTGGCTTTAACCTGTTGGGCGACGGATTATCAGATGCTCTTGATCCACGAAAGGGGGAGAAAGCATGAGCACCTTCGCTTCTTCCCCACTGGCACGTACGCTGTGGTACATCCTCAAGCGCGCCGTTCAAGCACTTGTGGTGATCATCCTCATCGCCGTCGCGCTCTTCTTGGTTTTCTACATGCTTCCGGCAAACCCAGCTCAGCTTTCGTGCGGTAAGCCGTGCACTCCCGAACAGTTGCAGCGCGTCTCCGCCTTCATGGGCACTGATCAGCCGTGGTATGCGCAGTTGGGAGCTTATATGCTCGGCATTTTCGCTGGCCGCACTTTCGGCACCGGCGCTTCTGCCGTGGTGTGCAGCGCTCCATGCTTAGGTTATTCGTTCCGCTTGAGCACTCCGGTCACCACTTTGATCGCTCAGCGCTTCCCCGTCACCGCATCGATTGCCATTGGTGCAGCTGTGCTGTGGATGCTTGTGGGCGTGAGCACAGGTGTTCTGGCTGCTGTGAAGCGTGGAACGTGGGTGGATCGCCTGCTCAATGCTCTTTCCAGCATTGGCATTTCGTCGCCAAGCTACCTGATTGGCCTGCTCGCCATCATCGTTTTCGCCATTGAACTGCCGCTCTTCCCTTCCTCGGGCTATGTTGCTTTCAGCACGAACCCGTTGGAATGGTTGCAGCACATGCTCTTGCCATGGCTGGTTCTGGCTTTGCTCAATGCTGCAGGCTACACGCGCATCACTCGCGCTCAAATGGTAACGGAACTCGAGCAGGATTACATTCGTACCGCACGCTCGAAGGGCGTGCCAGAGCGTCGCATTATTGGTGTGCACGCTTTGCGCAATGCTCTTCTGCCTGTGATGACACTGTTCGGCCTGGACCTGGGTGCTCTTCTCGGTGGCGCTGTGCTCACCGAAAAGGTGTTCTCCATGCAGGGTTTGGGCATGCTTCTTCTTGATTCGGTGACGAATTTGGACCTCCAAGTGCTGGTGGGCTCCACTCTCTTCGCCGCCGCTCTCGTCATTATTGCTAATCTCATCGTCGATATCTGTTATTCCTTGCTCGACCCTCGTGTCACGCTCGGCCACTGACTTTCCGGCACTGAGTCACCCGTTGCGGCGCTTTTGCGGAACACAGAAAAGGACATCGCCGATGGAGGATAATGCCTCGGCAACTGCCAACCGGCATTTATCAGACCATAGATCACCGGGCTGCCACAGCCACCACAACTGATACCGTTGCAACAGCCAAAACCGTTGCCACAACAGTTGTACCTCAACTGTGACTAACCCTGATCAGGAAAATAAGGAAAGCATATGAAGAAGAAATCTCTGGCGCTGACCGCCGTTGCTGCACTCACTACTCTGAGCTTGGCACTGGCAGGTTGCGGCTCTTCGGCAACCGGCTTGGGTGGAGCAAACGCTTCCAACGGTTCAAACACTCAAGCAGCCCCTACAAAGGGCGGCACTCTGACCGTTCTGACCTCAGGCACGAGCATCAACCTCGACCCTGCTTCCAGCCAGAACCTCGCCACCACAACGGGCGGCATGATCCACCGTCGTTTGAACGAGTGGAAGGTGAGCAAGAACGGTGATGCCGAGCTCGTCCCAGACCTCGCCACTAACACTGGTAAGCCCAGCGAGAACGGCAAAGTGTGGACCTTCACCCTCAAGAAGGGCCTGAAGTTCTCCAACGGCCAGCCCATCACCTCGAAGGACGTCAAGTGGGGCCTCGAGCGCTCCTTCGCTGACACCTTCTCGGGAGGCTTGAGCTACCACAAGCAGCTGCTGGAAGGCGCTCAAGATTATCACGGCCCATTTGAAGGCCAGGAGCTCAATTCCATTGAAACTCCTGACGACCAGACCATCGTCTTCCACTTGAACCAGTCTTTCGGTGAGTTCGACTGGGTGGCTTCCCTCATCTCCTTCTCCCCTGTTCCTTACGGCGAGGGCAAGAATAAGGATTACGGAACCACTCCTGTCACCACTGGCCCGTACGAGGTGAAGAGCAACGTTCCTGGACGCGAGCTGGTGATGGTTCGCAACAAGTATTGGGATGCTTCCACCGATTCGGTGCGTAAGGCTTACCCGGATTCCATCGTGTACAAGATGAGCCAGGATTCTTCCGTCGCCGCTCAGCAGATCATGGCTGGTTCTGGCGATGGCAAGACCAGCATGTTGGGCGATCTTGTTCCTCCAGCACAGCTCGCTCAAGCACAGGCCAACCCTGCTCAGAAGGCGCTGCTGGCAACCTCTGGCGATGGCGCTTTGGAATACTTGGCTATTAACAACGAGCGTGTGAAGGATAAGCGCGTTCGCGAGGCCATCCTCTACGCAACAGACCGTGAGGCTTACCGCACTGCAGCTGGTGGCGAAATTGCCGGTGGTTACGCCAGCACTCTCATCACTCCTGGCATTTCTGGCCGCGAGCAGTATGACTTGTACAAGCCAGGTAAGACGGGCGATGTGAAGAAGGCGAAGGCTTTGCTTGCTCAGGCTGGCAACCCGAAGCTGAACCTGACGTTGGTGGCTACTTCTTCTCAGACGGAGAAGGCTTCCGCAATTCAGACGGCTTTGAAGCGCGCTGGCATCACGGTGACGATCAAGACGTTGGATAGCACCGTCTACTCCGATACGGTGAGGAACGCTGGCGACTTCGACTTGGCTATCAGCTCCTGGCAGCCTGATTTCCCGAGCCCGTACGCTAACATTGCCCCGCTCTTCGACTCCTCCCAGATTGGCAACGGCAATATGAACGAATCCCACTACAACAACCCTGAAGTGGACAAGCTCATCGCTCAGGCCACTGGCACTGTGGATAAGGCGAAGGCTTTGAAGCTGTGGGCTGAGGTCGACAAGCGCATCATGGAGGATGTTCCTGTGGTTCCGCTGATCTACTCGCACAACACCTTCCTGCGTGGCTCCAAGGTGGCGAACTTCATGATCGGCACCTTCCCGGCTTACCCGGATTACCTGGTGGTCGGCCTGTCCAAGTGAAAATGCTGAAACTGGTACCTCAATTCGCTGGCCAGTCGGTTGGCTGGTGAACTGGTGTCAATAACTCAGTCGGTAAGAATTAACTAAATAGGTAAAACTAGGCCGCTCGGCTTGTCGCGTAGTGAGCTACGCCGGCGCGCTGAGCGGCTTATTCTTTGAGTAGCACAACAACACATGCTGGTAATCTTGAGGAATTTTGTAAGATTACCAGTACCCAGAAGAGGAGTGACATGGCCACAGATAGCACGCGCGAGCCTTTGCTCACTGTTTCCCACGTGTCGATTGGTTTTAACGGCACTCCAGTCACTCATGACGTTCACTTTTCCCTGTTCCCTGGCACGATTACCGCGCTGGTCGGAGAGTCAGGTTCCGGCAAGTCGGTGTCGGCGATGGCACTGGCCCATCTTGACCCTTCCCAAGCTGAGGTTTCCGGCCAGGCTTTTCTCGACAGCAACACGACGCTCAATATTTTGGACAATACACTTGATCAGGCGAGCTTGCAGAAGTTGCGCGGCGGCCAGATCGGCGTTGTTTTCCAAGAGCCGATGACGGCTTTCAACCCTTTGATGACTTTGGGCAAGCAGGTGGAGGAAAGCTTGATCTACCACCAACCCAAGCTGAGCAAGCAGGAGCGCAAAGAGGCTGTTTTACACGCTTTTGAGGCGGTTCGCTTGCCGCAGCCGGAGCGTATTTTCACTGCTCATCCTCATGAACTTTCTGGTGGCCAGTTGCAGCGTGTGATGATTGCGATGGCTATTATCAACAATCCTTCGATTATCATTGCTGACGAGCCGACGACCGCCTTGGATGTGACGACACAAAAGGCGATTTTGCAGCTGTTGGAGAGCCTCGCGCGCGAGCGTCACCTGGCGATCTTGATTATCACGCACGATATGGGTGTGGTGTGGGAAGCTGCGCAGTACGTGTACGTGATGCAGAAGGGTGAAATCGTTGAGGAAGGTAGCACGCGCCAGATTTTCACTGCGCCAACTCACCCGTATACGCGTATGCTGCTGGACGCTGTGCCGAAGCTGACTGTCGACAGCGAGGGCGAGGACAGCCCCACCGCCGACTCGCCAGCTCCAGCCCTCGTCCAGCTCGAACACGTGTCGCTGTCGTATTCTCACCGCGCACACGCCAAGCTCGCGCTCCACGACATCTCCCTGCGCATCGGCGCAGGGGAAACACTCGCGCTCGTCGGAGAGTCAGGCGCGGGCAAAACCACTATCGGCAAGGTGATTTCTGGGCAGCTGACCCCACAACAGGGAACCGTGCTCATCGGCGGTGATAATCTTGCGGGATTGAAAGGAAAGAAACTTCGCCAGGCGCGCTCCTCTATCGGCTTTGTATTCCAAAACTCAAGCTCGGCGCTCGTACCGACCAAAACGATTGGCTGGTCGATTGCCGAACCACTGCTCGTTGAGGAGAGTCTGGGTGGCACGAAGCTGAGCAGCCAGCAGAGGCTCGAGCGTGTGGAAGAGCTGATGAAGCATGTGGGTTTGGACCCTGCTCTCGCCTCTCGCTTCCCCTACCAGCTTTCTGGCGGCCAGCGTCAGCGCGTGGGTATTGCTCGAGCGATCGCATTGCGCCCGAAGCTTCTCATTGCTGATGAGCCGACGAGTTCGCTAGATGTGACCGTTCAAAAGCGCGTGCTGGACCTGTTGCGCACGCTTCAGCAGGAGTATGGCTACGCTTGCTTGTTCATCACGCATGATCTGGGCATTGTGCAGGAGGTTGCGCATAATCTCGCCGTCATTAAGAGTGGTGAGATTGTGGAGCAGGGCAGCGTTTCTGAGGTTCTTGCTCACCCTCGCCATGCGTATACTCGTACTCTGTTGGATGCTTCTCCGCGCATCGACGTCAGCGCACGATAACTTCAGAAGCTGAACTTCACAGTGTTAGCTTCTGGCCCGTTACTTCAGGAGGAAGTTCATGCCAGTTCGCCCGGTTTCTCAGGCTTTTGACGCTCATCGTACGGGTTCTACTCGCCCTGCGCGCCCAGCTCAGCTCGACGAAGCGAGTTTGAACCAGATGAGCTCGGGTTTGAGCCCCGAGCAAGTGTCAGAAATGAGCCACCAGTCTGCCTTGGCTTTACTGCATCGCGTTCATGAGTCGAAGGATCCTGCTCTTGTCACGCGCGTGCTGACGGTGGTGGAGAATGAAGGCTTGGATATTATCGCCGAGTTGTGGGAGAAGTCCGAGCCGGAAACTCTTCCTGGCATGATGTGGCGTTTGTATAACTTGCGCTTGTGGATGCGTCAGAACCCGGAGTCTCTGTCGCATTTTTGGCGTTTGGGTGAGCCTGTGGTGGGTGCTGCGTCGGCGATTACCGGCATTGATGAGGCTCCTACCGCTGAGGATATAGCTGCTACTGCCGACTCTATTTTGGCTGGCGCTTTTGTGGGTGATTTTTCGGTCGCTTTGCAGCGCGCTTCTGCTTTCGTGATGATTGAGGCTGCTGGAATGGACCTGTTGGCTGCTCGTGAGGCTCATGAGTTGCCTGAGCTTGAGGAGCGTCGCTTGGCTGATAGTGACACTCGTCGTCGTATGGCTCGTATTTCTGCTTTGCGTGCTACTGCTTCTCGTTTGGCGCAAACTGGTAAGGATTTCCGCGCCGGTGCAAGCTTGTGGAAGCAAGGCAGGTTGGAGTAGCGCTCAAGATTATCACTGCGCTTCATCACTGATGTCACTCTTCCTTCGCCACGCCGGACACGCGAATCATGGCGGGAGTCTCACTCTCGCGCTAAGCGCAATGCACTGTTTTGAGCTGTAACCGTGTATGCTGTTAATCGCGTCGAGTCGTAGTCAACTCCGGGCTCCATTTTTTGCCGCTACGAGCGGCCTTTGCGCCGACAGGCGTGTTGCGGCTCGACGTTTCCTTTCATTTCTGCTTGTTTTGCGATTGAATTTCGCTGGTATTTTGTCTGCCTTTCGCTCTTGCCCCACATGCCTTCCTGCTGATTTTGCGCATGTCCACTTGGCGAAATCTAATCTGCGCGTATACTAGTAGCCGATGCCCCTTTAGCGCAATTGGTAGAGCAGCGTCCTTTTAAGTCGTAGGTTGTGGGTTCGAGTCCCACAGGGGGCACTATTTATACAGCATCACTCGTAGCACCAATTTTTCTCATCGGATCGAGGTGGATCAATGGGAAACTTTGATAACCCGGAAGAAGAAGACACAATCGGAGTCGTTATTCAAGCTCTTGATTGGGATGAAGAGTGCACCCTCTATATGAAAGATGGTTCCATTCTTCGCGCTCGAATGAATGACGGTTTCGAATCTGACAATGGTGGTGAGTACGACGACGATGACCCACGCTACTGCGAGTATTACGCGCTAGGCTGGTTATGCGTTGACGTCATCAAACGCGGCTCCAATCCTTTTGAGAAAGGCGATCTATTCCTCTCATGGTTTAAGGATATGCCTCAACAGGTCACCTCGCAGACAGGTCGAGTTCTGTTCCCAATCTCCTCTGATCGCCATGGCGAGGGGCTTACTGTCCCTAACTATGCCAACGAGATAGGCGATACCCCCGGTAACATCAGCATTTTCTATGGTGATGAAGAATGGGCTCAATACATGATCAACGAAAAAGCAGGGTATGGCACGAGATTGTCACGAACGAGAGAACTCGTATCTTACCCTCAATATGTTGGTCTGTGGGTTAATCAGCACACCTGCGGAAAGCGCTTATCCCACCAAGGCATTATCCACTACTCCGATCAGGGAACGTGGATTGTGCCTGCTGAGCCGTTAAACCCAGTCATCCTCGATCGCATGCCATAAACGCCTTACTACTACTCTTCGTATCAAGCGAATAGTTTGGCAGTAAATGCAAAATCCCCGATTAGCATTGCTGTTAATTAGGGATCGCTTTCTTTTATTGAGCTTCTTGGCTAGCGAGAGTCATCTTTAAGTCGAGTGCAGACATGATTTTCATAATCGAAGCAAACGATGGATTACCTTGCGCAGACAGAGATTTGTAGAGTGACTCGCGGTTAAGTTGCGTTTTCCGCGCAAGTTCACTCATTCCACGAGCCTTCGCAATATCGCGGAGAACAAGCTGAATAGTCGCAGTGTCACCATCTTCTAATGCAATAGCAAGGTACTCTCGCATGGCCTCTTCGCTATCGAGGTAGCGACTTGCATCGAACTGCTTGTAAGTTGTGGTGTCCATGTTAGCTCTCCTTATGAATGTTATGTACGAGTTCCTTTGCCTTTTCTATATCTTTGCTTTGTGTTGATTTATCTCCGCCTGCAAGGAGGAATACAGTAATGGAACCAACCTGAGTGTAGTAAACACGGTATCCTGCTCCAAAGAAGAAGCGCATTTCGTATATCTTCTCTCCTACAGGTTTGATGTCTCCTATCATTTTTCCATGTGCTTCACATCGTGTTATTGCGTGAATTATTCTGAGTTGGGCACGCTTGTCTTTTAAGCCATCTAGCCACGAGGTAAAGTTGCTGCTTGCAATGATTTCCATAACACAATTGTAGCTTATAGGCTACATTTTTCAAGTTTTCTCATAGAACAACAGGACATCTTCAAATAGTGCGAGAAAACAACGCAATCATTGCTTTTGCGCCATCTCTCCGTGCGATACCAAGCTTCAGTCCAAAAGCGTAGGCAAAGAAACCAACAGAGTCCTCACTCTTTTGGACCCATCAGGTCAATAGCCTACGCTTCGAACTTTATGATGCTGATGAAAGTACTACATGTAATTAACTACGAGTCAGCACTTCTGCAAGAGCAGCGATGACCGTAGACGGCATATGCGACTTCCAAATAGGCGGCTCGCCCGCAACCTGCTCGCGCGTATTATCTCTCTCCAAAGCAGCAAAGGAGGCCAGCGCACCCACACCAAAACGAGAGATCTCATTCATCGCAAGGTCCTTCGTCAAAGTGTTAATCTTGGCGCGGTTGAGAACGTCAAAAGCGTCAGAGACCAACGGGTTAGTGGCAATCTTGAGGCCAGGAAGGTCGACGTCCAGCTCGGCCGAGCTCGCCACCGCCTCACAACTTACCAGCAAGCTCAACGTGCGCTCGTCATAGGAAGCGTGAGCAGCAACCTCAGAACGCTGGCCAGAAGCATTGGTCGCATAGGCTCGAATTTGCTCAAGATTATCAGGCCGCACAACGCCACGAACGCACACACTCCAGTTGCGCGAATCGGGGAGGATGCCAGCCTGCTGCTGCGAGGAGAACTGCGGGGCAGAAACGCGGAAAGTTCCAGCCTGCCAGTTCCACGTCAAGCGAGTACGCGCGGTGTGAATCTGGGAGGAATCGGGCTGGTAAATGCCGTCGTCTTCCACGAGCTCAAACGAGCCAGAAGCGCCAGGAATCAGCAAAACTTCCAACGCGCGAGGGTTCGACGTGCCAGCTTGCAAAGCCTGAGCGGTGTCAGGCAGGAGCGGCAGAACGGCGCCGGAACGGGCGAAAACAGGAATCTGGTTGAGCGGGCGGAATACGCGAAGATGGCGAGCCTGAGGTGCCTCGTAAGCGCGGCCGGTGAAAATGTCGAACCACAGGTGAGGTGCGGAGGCTTCGGTAGTGGTAGAAGCACCAGCGTCGGAAGCGTCGGAAGCACCAACGTCGCCAGCGTCACCAGCAGCCAGCAGTAGCATCCTTGGGCACGATCGCACCCTTCGAATCGGCTTCGCGCAGCATTTCACCACTCACCACCGGAGCATTATCGATCGCAGCCGGCAGCCACACCTGAGCAGAACCCATACCCGTGAACTCGTCAGCAGGGTCAACAATCGGGGCGACGAGAAGCTGAGTGCCAAAGTAGAATTCGCCATGGAAAGCGTAAGCCTCAGGGTCAGAATGCACCCAATACAGCGGTTCGACCACAGGAAGCCCAGCCTCATGCGCACGCCAATTCATCGAATACAAGT